>NZ_JBEZNQ010000019.1:31121-119790 GCF_040653315.1 Streptomyces sp. NPDC047981
GCGCACGGCCTCGAGCACGTCGAGCTGACCACCCTCCTGGGCTGAGTCTCCCGGACGTCGCGTCAAGGCGCGCCGTCAACCTCACGCATCCGGCCACGTCCGGGGCGCCGTGCAACTCGCCTCGAACGTAACCCTTTAACCGTTTCGCACACCCCCGAAACGTGCGGATGCGTGGCCGTGCACCCTTGACAGAGAGGTGTTCGGTTGCCGACACATCGGGCCGGGTCCGGCGGATTGTGTTGCTGCGGAGCGGTGACACGCCATAGAGTCGCCAACCGTCGGCATGGTGCCACGCTGACCTATCGATAAATGTTCCTGGTCACATCCAAGGAGGTAAGACGACTTGTGAATGAGTCGACATTTACTCCCGGGGGCGGACAGCCAGGAATCCCTGTCGGCTCCGTCGCCGTCCGGACGTTCGCGACCGCCGCGAACCACGAGACCCACGCGACGCTTCAGCCCGTGACGACAGCCCACACGATGAAGATGATGGACGGCCTACACGTGAACGCCACGGCCGGCAACGAGAGTGGCCGAGAGTCCACCCACTTCGCCGCCTACGACGAGGTGCCCGAGGGGCACTTCTACGACCCCGACGCCGAGTACGAGCCCGACCCGGAGTACGCGGCCACCCTCGCACCCGACGCTGCCCGGCAGCGCCGCGAGCGGATCGGCCCCACCGGACGGCCCCTGCCGTACTTCCCGATCCCGGGTCCGCTGACCGACCACGGCCCCGCGAAGATCATCGCGATGTGCAACCAGAAGGGCGGCGTCGGCAAGACCACGTCGACCATCAACCTGGGTGCCGCGCTCGCGGAGTACGGACGGCGGGTGCTGCTCGTCGACTTCGACCCGCAGGGAGCCCTGTCGGTCGGCCTCGGCGTCAACCCGATGGAGCTCGACCTCACCGTCTACAACCTGCTCATGGAGCGGGGCATGTCGGCGGACGAGGTGCTCCTCAAGACCGCCGTGCCCAACATGGACCTGCTGCCGAGCAACATCGACCTCTCGGCCGCCGAGGTGCAGTTGGTCAGCGAGGTCGCGCGCGAGTCGACGCTGCAGCGCGCCCTGAAGCCGCTGATGAACGACTACGACTACATCGTGATCGACTGTCAGCCCTCGCTCGGCCTGCTGACCGTGAACGCCCTGACGGCGGCTCACAAGGTCATCGTGCCGCTGGAATGCGAGTTCTTCGCGCTGCGCGGTGTGGCGCTGCTGACCGAGACGATCGAGAAGGTCCAGGAGCGGCTCAACCCCGAGCTGGAGCTCGACGGCATCCTCGCCACGATGTACGACTCCCGTACGGTGCACAGCCGTGAGGTCCTGGCGCGGGTGGTCGAGGCCTTCGACGACCACGTCTACCACACGGTCATCGGCCGTACCGTGCGCTTCCCGGAGACCACCGTCGCCGGTGAGCCGATCACGACGTACGCGTCGAACTCGGTGGGTGCAGCCGCCTATCGTCAGCTCGCCAGGGAGGTGCTCGCCCGGTGTCACGCCGAGTGAGTCTGCCCGGCGCCGACGAACTGTTCCGTACGACCGGGGGGATGGCGCTGCAGTCCTCCTCGCCCCGTGGCCGGGTACCGGCCCCCGCGGGTGAGAGCGACACGGAGGCCGCGGAGGGCGCGGCTTCCGGCTCGGGCAGCGGCTCCGGCTCCGGGTCCGCCCCGGGTCCCGCTGCCGGCTCGGCCTCCGCCGAGCACTCGACGGCGCAGTCCGCCGAGCAGCCCGAGCCGCGGTCACGCGCCGCGGAGTCCCAGGTTCCCGCGCCGGCACCGGCGCCTGCCGCCCAGGCGCGCAGGCGCGGGCGGTCGCCGAACCGGCGGCCGAGCGGGCGCGAGCGGCACGACGAGAAGATCACGGTCTACGTCTCCGCCGAGGAGCTGATGGACCTGGAGCACGCCCGTCTGGTGCTCCGTGGCGAGCACGGCCTGGCCGTGGACCGGGGCCGGATCGTCCGCGAGGCGGTCGCGGTGGTCCTCGCCGACCTGGAGTCCCGGGGCGACGCGAGCATCCTCGTGCGCCGCCTGCGCGGCCGCTGAGGGTAGCCTGCGGGCTGCGAAGCCCCTGCCCCTCTCTGGACCCCGATCCCCCCACCCCCTGCCGAAACGTCCCGCCCACCGCGCCGCCGCGCCCTGGGCCAGGGCCCGGGCACGGGCGCGCCCCGGTCCGCGGGGCCCGAGGCCCCCGGGGCGGGCCCGGCCCCGCAGGAGCCGACGGAGGCCGCCGAGGCCCCCCCGTCCGCCGGTGGACCGGGAACGCCGCCGGCCACCGAGCCCCTGCCCGCGGAGGCCCCTGCGGAGGCCGAGCCGGCCGCCGTGCACGGCATCGCGAGCGACCCGTCGGACGGGTCGGAGCCCCTCCAGCCCGTCGATGTGTCCGAACCCGCCGAGCCGCCGCCTCCCGCGGCGCCGTCGCACTCCGAGGCGGAGGCGCCCGGCGGGGACGACGGGCGGTTCACCGTTCGGCTGGCGAACTTCGAGGGGCCGTTCGACCTCCTCCTCCAGCTCATCTCGAAGCACAAGCTGGACGTCACCGAGGTCGCCCTCTCCAAGGTCACCGACGAGTTCATGGCGCACATCCGGGCCATGGGGCCCGACTGGGACCTCGACCAGACCACCGAGTTCCTCGTCGTCGCCGCGACCCTGCTCGACCTCAAGGCCGCCCGGCTGCTGCCCGCCGCCGAGGTGGAGGACGAGGCCGACCTCGCGCTCCTGGAGGCGCGGGACCTGCTCTTCGCGCGCCTGCTCCAGTACCGGGCGTACAAGCAGATCGCGACGATCTTCGAGGACCGTTGGGAGACCGAGGGCCGGCGCCACCCCCGAACCGTCGGGCTGGAGGCGCACCACGCCGAGCTGCTCCCCGAGGTCGTCATCTCCATCGGCGCCGAGGGCTTCGCCAAGCTCGCCGTGAAGGCCATGCAGCCCAGGGCCAAGCCGCAGGTGTACGTCGACCACATCCACGCCCCCCTGGTCAGCGTCCGCGAACAGGCGGGTCTCGTGATGGCCCTGCTGCGCGAGCGCGGGAGCGTCAGCTTCCGGGAGCTCGCCGAGGACGCCGCCGACACCCTCACCGTCGTCGCCCGCTTCCTCGCCCTCCTGGAGCTCTACCGGGAGAAGGCCGTCGCCCTCGACCAGGAGGACGCGCTCGGCGAGCTGACCGTCACCTGGGTCGGCGGGGAGCAGGACGCCCAGGTCACCGACGAGTTCGACCACGTAGTGGAGGAGAAGGCGTGAGCGAGACGGAACACGACCTCAAGCCCGCCCTCGAAGCCGTCCTCATGGTCGTCGACGAGCCGGCCACCGAGGCCCACCTGGCCAAGGTCCTGGAGCGGACGCCGCGCGAGGTCGGCGACGCCCTGCGCGAGCTGGCCGACGAGTACACCGTCCAGCGGCGCGGCTTCGAGCTGCGGCTCGTCGCGGGCGGCTGGCGCTTCTACTCCCGCCCGGAGCACGCCGCCGCCGTCGAGGCGTTCGTCCTCGACGGCCAGCAGGCCCGGCTCACCCAGGCGGCCCTGGAGACCCTCGCCGTCGTCGCGTACCGCCAGCCGGTGAGCCGTTCCCGCGTCTCCGCCGTGCGCGGAGTGAACTGCGACGGGGTCATGCGCACCCTCCTTCAGCGCGGTCTCGTGGAGGAGGCGGGCGCGGAACCCGAAACAGGTGCGATCCTGTACAGGACGACGAACTACTTCCTGGAGCGGATGGGCCTGCGCGGCCTTGAGGAGCTCCCGGAGCTCGCGCCCTTCCTCCCCGAGGCGGACGCGATCGAGGCGGACACGCTGGAAGGGGTCCCGTCGTTCGATCCGGATCTCCCGGACCGCGAAGACGAAGACGACAAGACGACGGACATTTGATGCGAAGCAGCAGCGGCAGGAACAGCGGAAACAACGGCGGGAGCCGTGGTGGCAACAGCGGTGGCCGCGGCAATTACCGGGGCGCCGGCAACAGCCGTGACGACCGGCAGGGCGGCGGCAGCGGTGGCGGCGGTCGCCCGCGCAAGCCGCGCCCCGAGGAGCGCCAGTACGACGTGAGCGGCCCCTCCGACGGCCCCAAGCGCGGCCGTGGCTCGGCCGCCCGCGGTGGCGCCAAGGGCGGACCGAAGCAGTCCCCGCAGCGCGGTGGCGGGCGTACGGCACCGGCGCGCTCGCGTGAGTACGACGCCCGTGCCGAGGAGCGCAACCGGGAGCGGTACGCGAACAAGCCGCAGGTGAAGACCCCGAAGACGTTCCCCGGCGCCGAGCAGGAGGGCGAGCGGCTGCAGAAGGTGCTCGCCCGCGCCGGCATGGGCTCGCGGCGTGCCTGCGAGGAGCTCATCGAGCAGGCCAGGGTCGAGGTCAACGGCGAGATCGTGCTCGAGCAGGGCATGCGGGTGGACCCGGAGAAGGACGAGATCAAGGTCGACGGTCTGACCGTGGCGACCCAGTCGTACATCTTCTTCGCGCTGAACAAGCCGGCCGGTGTCGTCTCCACGATGGAGGACCCCGACGGCCGTCAGTGCCTCGGCGACTACGTCACCAACCGGGAGACGCGGCTGTTCCACGTCGGCCGGCTCGACACCGAGACCGAGGGCATCATCCTCCTCACCAACCACGGTGAGCTGGCCCACCGCCTCACGCACCCGAAGTACGGCGTGAAGAAGACCTACCTGGCGGCCATCACGGGACCGCTGCCCCGCGAGGTCGGCCGGCGGCTCAAGGACGGCATCCAGCTGGAGGACGGCTACGCCCGCGCCGACCACTTCCGCGTCGTGGAGCAGATCGGCAAGAACTACCTGGTCGAGGTCACGCTGCACGAGGGCCGCAAGCACATCGTGCGCCGCATGCTCGCCGAGGCCGGCTTCCCGGTCGAGAAGCTGGTCCGCACGGCCTTCGGGCCGATCGCGCTCGGCGACCAGAAGTCCGGCTGGCTGCGCCGCCTGACCAACACCGAGGTCGGCATGCTGATGAAGGAAGTCGGCATGTAGTCCGTACACGCCCGACACGAAGAGGCCCGTGACCGCTCGGCGGTCGCGGGCTTCTTCGTACTTGTGGGCGAAGCCCGCCGCCCTTTATAGTCAACGTGACTCTTAAGGAGGTGGGCGTGAGCCTCGCCGACGTACTCGAACCCCTGCAGCAGCCGCTCTTCACCCTGCTCGACACCCCGGTCAGCTGGACCGAGGTGCTCGGCTTCGGCAGCGGGGCGCTCTGCGTCTGGCTCGTCGCCCGCCAGCACCTCGCCAACTGGCCCGTCGGCATCGCCAACAACCTCTTCTTCGTCCTGCTCTTCACGCAGGCGGGTCTTTACGCCGACGCCGGCCTCCAGATCGTCTTCATCACCCTCGCCGTGTACGGCTGGTGGACCTGGACCCACGGGGGTGGACCAGGCTCCGACACGCTCCCGGTGCGTCGCACCACGCGCGCCGAATGGACCTGGCTGCTCACGGCGGGGGTGGTGGGGACCCTCGGCCTCACGCTGCTGCTCGACCGCGCGACCGACTCGACCGTCCCTTTCTGGGACGCCCTGACGACCGCGCTCTCCCTCATGGCGACCTACGGCCAGTGCCGCAAGCGCCTGGAGTCCTGGTGGCTCTGGATCGCCGCCGACATCGTGTACGTGCCGCTGTACGCGTACAAGGAGCTGTACCTGACCGCCCTGCTGTACGTCGGCTTCATGACGCTCTGCGTCCTCGGCCTGCGCGGCTGGAGCCGCGACCTCGCCGCCCGCGGTCGTACCGTCGAGAGGGAGGCGGTCGCATGAAGCGCTACGGGCACGGCCTGGTCCTCGGCAAGTTCTACCCGCCGCACGCCGGCCACCACCATCTCGTCCGCACCGCTCGCGACCGGTGCGAGCGCCTCACCGTGCTCGTCTGCGCCTCCTCCGTGGAGAGCCTGACCCTGGACGAGCGCGTGGCCTGGATGCGCGAGGTCCACCCCGACGCGCTGGTCGTGGGGGCCGTCGACGACATCCCCGTCGATCTGCACGACCCCGATGTGTGGGAGGCCCACATGGCGGTCTTCCGGGGCGCGGTGCGCGAGCCGGTCGACGCGGTCTTCACCTCGGAGCCGTACGGGGAGGAGCTGGGCCGTCGCTTCGGCGCCGACGCCGTCTGCGTCGACCCGGACCGTACGCTCTTCCCCGTCTCCGGCACCGCCGTCCGCAAGGACCCCGTCGGCTCCTGGGACTTCCTCGAAGCCCCGGTGCGCGCCGCGCTCACCCGCCGCGTGGTCGTCCTCGGCGCGGAGTCCACCGGCACGACCACGATGGCCCGCGCGCTCGCCGAGCACTACCGCGCCCGCGGCGGGGTCTGGGCCCGGACACGCTGGGTGCCCGAGTTCGGCCGGGAGTTCAGCGAACTCAAGCTCGCCGAGCTGCGGGCCCTGCGCCCCGAGGCCGGCTGGGAGGACGTGTCCTTCCACTCCGAGGACTTCCCGCTCATCGCGCTGCGCCAGGCCGAGCGGGAGGAGGAGGCGGCACGGACCGGCTCGCCGGTCCTCTTCTGCGACACCGACGCCTTCGCCACGACCATCTGGCACGAGCGGTACATGGGCACCACGAGCCCCGCGACCGGCGAGATCGCCGCGCGCGGCCGGCAGCATCTGTGGCTGCTCACCGACCACCGGGGGGTCGCCTTCGAGGACGACGGGCTGCGCGACGGGGAGCACCTGCGGCCCTGGATGACGGCCCGCTTCCACACCCAGCTCGCCCACACCGGGCGCCGCACGGCCCTGCTCACCGGACCGCACGAGGAACGCCTCGCCGCGGCGGTCGCCGCCGTGGACGCGCTGCTCGCCGAGGGCTGGGACCTCGCCGACCCGCTTCCGGAGCGCCGATGAACCCCACCCCGACCGCGCACGGCTACGACGCCCGCGCCTTCGAGCCGTTCGCCCTCACCGCGGACCTGGCCGTCTTCACCCTCCGCGACGAGCAGCTGCACGTCCTGCTCGTCGAACGAGGCCAGGAGCCGTACGCCGGGGTCTGGGCGCTCCCCGGTGGCTTCGTCCTGCCGCGTGAGTCCGCCGAGTCCGCCGCCCGCCGCGAACTGGCCGAGGAGACCGGCCTGTCCGACGACACCGTCTCCGGGCTCCACCTCGAACAGCTGCGGACGTACAGCGAACCGGACCGCGACCCGAGGATGCGGGTCGTCTCCGTCGCCTTCGCCGCTCTCGTGCCCGACGCCCCGGAGCCGCGCGGCGGCGGCGACGCGGCGCACGCCCAGTGGGTGCCGTACGGGCGCCGGGGGTCCGGGGCGCCGCTCGCCTTCGACCACGACCGGATCCTCGCCGACGCGCACGACCGCGTCGGCGCCAAGCTCGAATACACCGGTCTCGCCACCGCCTTCTGCCCGCCCGAGTTCACCCTCGGCGAGCTGCGGCAGGTGTACGAGACCGTCTGGGGCGTCGAACTCGACCGCCCCAACTTCCGGCGCAAAGTCCTCACCACGCCCGGCTTCGTCCAGGCCGTGGAGGGACCGCCGCGCCTCACCGGCGGACGGGGGAAACCGGCCGCTCTCTACCGGGCGGGGGAGGCCACGGCCCTCCACCCGCCGTTGCTGCGACCGGAAGGACGAACATACTCATGACCATGCCCAAGCAGGCCGCCACCGGCTCCCTCATCGGTCTCGCGCTCGGGGACGCGCTCGGCTTCCCGACCGAGTTCCACGACGTGCCCGCGATCCTGGCGAAGTCCGGACCCTGGCGGGCCATGGAGCTGCCGGTGCAGCGCGGCACCGCGTACATCACGGACGACACCCAGATGACGCTCGCCCTGGCACGCGGCATCAGGACCGCCATGGACCGGGGCGTGCTCGCCCCGCAGTCGATGGAGCCGCCGGTCCGCGAGGAGTTCGTCGCCTGGTACCACTCCCCGGACAACAACAGGGCGCCCGGCAACACCTGTCTGAGCGCCTGCGACCTCCTCGACGGCGACCGGGTGTGGCAGGACGCCAGCCAGATCCACTCCAAGGGGTGCGGCGCCAACATGCGCGTGGCGCCGCTCGGGCTCGTGCCCGGACTCAGCGAGGAGCAGCGGGCCGGCGCGGCCCAGCTCCAGGCGGCCCTGACCCACGGCCACCCCACCGCGCTCGCCGCCTCCGACCTGACCGCCCGCGCCGTGTACCTGCTCGCCCAGGGCGTCGACCCGACGGGCCTGGTGGGGCACCTGCGCTCGTACGCGTACGAGAACCGGTCCGTGTACCGGGAGAGCTGGCTCGGCGACCTGTGGACCCGCTCCCAGGACCCGTCGGCCCGGCACTTCGCCGAGCGCGGCTGGGACGAGTGCCTGGCGGTCCTGGAACGCCTCGACGCCGTCCAGCGCACCGCGGACCCGGAGCTCGACCCCTGCACCTACACGGGCGACGGCTGGATCGCCGAGGAGGCCCTCGCCACCGGCCTGCTCTGCTTCCTGCTCTTCCCCGAGGAGCCCCTCACCGCCCTCCGCCGGGCCGCCTGCACCCGCGGCGACTCCGACTCGATCGCCTGCCTGGCGGGTGCCTTCGCGGGCGCCCACCTGGGCGCGGGGGCGTGGCCCAAGGAGTGGGAGGAGCAGATCGAGCACCACTCCGAACTCCTCACCTTCGGTGCCCTCTGGGACGCGTGAGCCGCGGCTGCGAAGCTGGGGCCATGACCGTAGCCCTGGTACCGCAAGTCGACCTCTCCGCCGTCGTCGCGGAACAGCCCGATCCCCTGCTCTTCGCCACCGTCTCGGGGGCGCACCTGTACGGATTCCCGTCCCGCGACTCGGACGTGGACCTGCGTGGTGTGCACCTGCTGCCGGTGGCGGGGCTGATCGGACTGCGTGAGCCCGAGGAGACCCGCAGCCGGATGTGGGACCGGGACGGCGTGGAGATGGATCTCGTCACGCACGACCTGCGCAAGTTCGTCCGGCTCATGCTGCGCCGCAACGGATACGTACTGGAGCAGCTGCTCTCCCCGTTGGTGGCCCATACCTCGGAGGCGCACACCGAACTCGTCGCCCTGGCACCCGATGTGCTCACCCACCACCACGCCCATCACTACCGTGGCTTCGCCGCGACGCAGTGGCGGCTCTTCGAGAAGACGGAGGAGCTGAAGCCGCTGCTCTACACCCTCCGGGCGCTGCTCACCGGCATCCATCTGATGCGCTCCGGCGAGGTCCAGGCGCATCTGCCCACGCTGCTCGAAGAGGTCGCGGAGGCGCCCGCCTACGGGGCGGAGCTGATCGCCGCCAAGGAGGAGGCCGAGCACGGGCGCGCCGAGGTGGACCTGGCCCGGCTCCGCGAGGACGTGGAGGCGCTGCACGGAGAGCTGGACGCCGCGCACGCGGCGACGGCGCTCGGGGACGCGCCCAAGGCCCAGGAGGCACTGCACGACCTCGTCGTACGGGTGCGGCTGGACGGCGTCCTGGGCCGCTAGGCCCCCAGGGCGCGCAGGGCCGAGGCGCGGCGCGCGCGGATCAGGAAGTCCTCGACGCGGCCGTGGTCCGGGGCGGCCGGCAGCGGCGAACCGCTCGCGGCCGCGTCGGCCTCCTCGGTGAGCCGGTTCATCCAGGTCTCGACCTCCGCCCACGGCACCTCGCCGCGCTTCACCGCCAGGAGGCGGTCGCGGTCGGTGCCGACGTGGATGGTCAGTTCACCGGTGCGCAGCAGGTCGCGGCAGCTCATCAGGAGCCGCAGCAGGTGCATCGCGTGCTTCCAGCGCGGACGGCCGTACTGGCGGACGTCCGCGTCGAGCTTCCTGCGCTGCCCGCCCGCGTACCGGACGAAGGTCTGGTGCGCCCGGCGGGAGAGGAAGGCCTCGCGCAGCGCGACCAGTTCGCGGCCGGTGTCGTCGATGTGCTCGACGACGGGGGAGTGCAGGCACTCCAGGACGTTCGGGTTCGCGCGCAGCGCCAGCTCGCAGAATCGTTCCAGCTCCCAGCTGAACTGCTCCTCCGCCGGCCCCTCCACGTGCGCCGGCGGCTTGTCGAAGCGCCAGAACAGCGGGGTCGGGGCGAGGAAGACACCCCGGCGGTCGGTGTCGCTGTCCTCCGTCTCCAGACCGAAGGCGCGCGACCCCATGACGCAGGAGTAGATCGTGTGGTCGCGCACCAGGTCTGCCGAAGTCATGCGGGTCAGGCTACGCGAGGGTGATGTTGTCTCCCGACACGGTGATCTCCTCGGCCGGGAGCGGGCGCGTGGCCGGCCCGTTGACGACCGAGCCGTCCGTGATTCGGAACTTGGAGCCGTGGCACGCGCAGTCGATCGTGCCGTTCTCGACCTTGGCGACGATGCAGCCCTGGTGGGTGCAGATCGCCGAGAAGGCCTTGAAGTCACCGGCGGTGGGCTGGGTGACGACGACCTTCTCCTCCTTGAAGATCGTGCCGCCGCCGACCGGGACGTCGGTCGTGCTCGTCAGGGCGTCCCCGCCCGGAGCCGTGGGCGGCGGCGCGGCGGTCTCCGACGCCGAGGCGGTCGGCTCGGCCGTGGTGGCCGGGCCGCTCGGCGTCGGGCTCTCGGCCGATCCGCCGTTGTCGCCGTCGGAGCCGCAGCCGGTGGCGAGCACGGCGACGGAACCCGCCCCGGCGAGGAGCACGGTACGGCGGTTCGTGGCTTCAGGATTCATGCCGTACAGCTTGGCCGCGCACCCCGCCCGGGGCGGGCAACACGCCCTAGGGCCCGGAAAGTACGGCCCGGTGTGCGGCGTCCGGGCGCGCCCTAGGACCAGGGTGTCAGCTCCCTCGCACGGCCGTCGGAGTCCCGGCGCACCTCCAGGACGCCCGTGACGGCCGCCCGCTCGATCGGCCCGTACACGTGCGGGAAGAGCGCGTCCTCCGAGCCCTCCCAGCGCACCTCGGCGCCCAGCAGGCGCTCGTCGACGACCAGGACCAGCAGCGGTCCCGGCACGCCCCGGTAGTGCGCGTCCGCGACCGTCAGGGCCGCGTGCTCGTCCGGCGAGCAGTGCACGAAGCCCTCCGAGGCCAGCGAGGGCGGGGCGTAGGGGAGTCCGGGATCGGCGGACCATTCGTCCAGCGGTACGACGTGCAGCAGCATGCCGACAGTTGTACCGCGCCGCCCGTCGACGCCTCCCGTCGGCGCCGGATACCCCGAGTGGCGGAAGGGGGTGGTCTGGGTGACATTGGCCGTGTTCCGTACCGGAGTGAAAGGCAGGACCATGGCTGGAAACGATCTCGGCAGTCTGCTCGGCGGCCTCCTCGGCGGCGGCGGTCAGCAGGGCGCCGGCGGCGGCAACATCCTCGGCTCGCTGCTCGGCGCGCTGATGGGCGGCGGCGCGGGTGGCGGCGCCGGCAACGGCTCCAACCCGCTCGGCGGTCTGATGGAGATGCTGACCAGGTCGGGCCTCGCCGACCAGGCCCAGTCCTGGGTCGGCAACGGTCAGAACCAGCCCGTCAGCGGCGCCCAGATCGCCGAGGCCCTCCCGGACGAGGCCCTGCAGAAGGTCGCCCAGGAGAACGGGGTCAGCACCGAGCAGGCCGCCGACGAGATCGCCCACCTCCTGCCGCAGGCCGTCGACAAGCTGACCCCCTCGGGCCAGGTGCCGTCGGGTTCCCTGGAGGACCTCATCAAGGCGCAGCAGCTCTGACCCGGCCCACCCCGCGGCGGCCCCCTCGTCTCGGAGGGCGGTCGCCGCGACGGGCTGTCCGCGCGGCTGACTAGGCTGATCGGAGCACTCTCGCACCGAGCGCGCGGGTCATGGGCAGGTCAGGTAAGGAGCACGACGTGGCGGTACGAGCGGTCCGAGGCGCCGTCCAGCTGGAACGGGACGAGGCCGGACACATGAGCGAGCAGGTCGAGGAGCTGCTCACCGCCGTCCTCGAACGCAACGGCCTCACGGCCGACGACCTGATCAGCATCTGGTTCACCGCCACGCCCGATCTGCACAGCGACTTCCCGGCCGCCGCCGCGCGCCGCATCGGCATCGTCGACGTGCCGCTGATCTGCGCGCAGGAGCTGGACATCGAGGGCGCCATGCCGAGGGTCGTACGACTCCTCGCGCACATCGAGTCGGAGCTGCCCAAGTCCGCGATCGCGCACGTCTACCTCGGTGCCGCGGCCGCCCTGCGCAAGGACATCGCCCAGTGAGAACCGCGCTCGTCATCGGAACCGGCCTGATCGGCACCTCGGCGGCGCTCGCGCTGGCCGGCCGCGGCATCGCCGTCCACCTCCGCGACCACGACCCCGCCCGCGCCCGCACGGCCGCCGCGCTCGGCGCCGGCACGGACGAGGCGCCCGAGGGACCCGTCGACCTCGCGATCGTCGCCGTACCCCCGGCGCACGTGGCCGCCACCCTGGCCGCCGCCATGCGCGAGGGCGCCGCGCGCGGCTACCTCGACGTCGCCAGCGTCAAGGGCGGCCCGAAGAGGGAGCTGGAGGCGCTCGGCCTCGACCTCACCGCCTACATCGGCACACACCCGATGTCCGGCAAGGAGCGCTCCGGACCGCTGGCCGGCACCGCGGACCTCTTCGAGGGGCGCCCCTGGGTCCTCACCCCGACCCGCGACACCGACACCGAGGTCCTGAACCTGGCCCTGGAGCTGGTCGCGCTCTGCCGCGCCGTCCCCGTGGTCATGGACGCCGACGCCCACGACCGCGCGGTCGCCCTCGTCTCGCACACCCCGCAGCTGGTCTCCTCGATGGTCGCCGCCCGCCTGGAGGAGGCCGACGAGACGGCCGTACGCCTCTGCGGGCAGGGCATCCGCGACGTCACCCGGATCGCCGCCTCCGACCCGCGCATGTGGGTCGAGATCCTGTCGGCGAACCCCGGCCCCGTCGCCGACGTCCTCGCGGGCGTCGCGGCCGACCTGGACGAGACCGTCCGGGCGCTCCGCTCGCTCCAGTCCTCCGACGAGGACAAGCGGCGCGAGGGCACCGACGGCGTCGAGGACGTCCTGCGCCGGGGCAACGCCGGGCGCGCCCGGGTCCCGGGCAAGCACGGCGCCGCGCCGACGACGTACGAGACCGTCGCCGTCCTCATCAGCGACCAGCCGGGCGAGCTGGCCCGCATCTTCGCCGACGCGGGTCGCGCGGGCGTCAACATCGAGGACGTCCGCATCGAGCACGCGACCGGGCAGCAGGCGGGTCTGGTCCAGCTCATGGTGGAGCCGTCGGCCGCGCCCACGCTCGGCGCGGCGCTGCGGGAACGGGGCTGGGCGCTGCGGGCGGGGTGACCGGGAAGGCCCTCAGGGGGGACTCGGCCGGACGGGTGGCCGGGACTCGGTAACCTTGGGGTGGCCCCCCGCGTTCCGCGAGGCCTCTCCGCTCACCCCAGGAAGGTGTTCCCCACCGTGGAAACCGTGATCGTCGCCATCGACGGGCCCTCCGGCACGGGCAAGTCGAGCACCTCGAAGGCGGTTGCCGCCAAGCTGGGGCTGAGCTACCTCGACACCGGCGCGCAGTACCGGGCCATCACCTGGTGGATGATCAGCAACGGCGTCGACGTCCACGACACCGAGGCCGTCGCCAACGCCTCCTCCAAGCCCGTGATCGTCTCCGGCACGGACCCGTCCCGGCCGACGATCACGGTCGACGGCGCCGACGCCGCCGGGCCCATCCGTACCGAAGAGGTCACCTCGAAGGTCAGCGCCGTCAGCGCCGTCCCCGAGGTCCGGGCCCTGATCACCGAGCTGCAGCGGACCATCGCGCGCAACGCCGAGGGCGGCATCGTCGTCGAGGGCCGGGACATCGGCACCACCGTCCTGCCCGACGCCGACCTCAAGATCTTCCTCACCGCGTCCCCCGAGGCCCGTGCGGCCCGCCGCTCCGGCGAGCTCAAGGGCGCCGACGTGGCCGCCACCCAGCAGGCCCTGATCACGCGGGACGCGGCGGACTCCAGCCGTAAGACCTCCCCGCTCGCCAAGGCCGACGACGCCGTCGAGGTCGACACCACCGACCTCACCCTGGACCAGGTCATCGAGTGCGTCGTCACGCTGGTGGAGGAGAAGAGGGCGGCCGCGAAGTGACCCAGCCCTCCGCGAAGGGCGCCGCCGTCGGGCGTGGCATCGGCATCGGGCTGATGTACGGCCTGTGGAAGCCGCGCGTCCTCGGCGCCTGGCGGGTGCCGGCCGCCGGCCCCGTCATCCTCGCCGTCAACCACGCACACAACATCGACGGCCCCATGCTCATGGGCACGGCCCCCCGGCCCGTGCACTTCCTGATCAAGAAGGAAGCCTTCGTCGGGCCCCTCGGGCCCTTCCTGGAGGGCATCGGGCAGCTCAAGGTCGACCGGGACAGCACCGACCGGAACGCGATAGGCAACGCCCTCGCGGTCCTGGAGCACGGCGGAGTCCTCGGGATCTTCCCCGAGGGCACCCGCGGCGAAGGAGACTTCGCCTCCCTGCGCGCGGGCCTCGCGTACTTCGCGGTCCGCAGCGGCGCGCCGATCGTCCCGGTGGCGGTGCTCGGAAGTTCCGAGCGCTCCGGACGGTTGGTCAAGGCACTGCCTCCGCTGCGCAGCCGCGTCGACGTCGTCTTCGGCGAGGCCTTCGAAGCGGGCGACGGCACCGGCCGACGCACCCGCAAGGCGCTCGACGAGGCCACCGTCCGCATTCAGGAGCGGCTGACCGGCCACCTGAAAAACGCCAGGCGCCTCACCGGGCGCTGAGCGACACTCTCAGTAGTGGGCCCGGCGGCTCGGACCGCCGAAGACCCACCGACCACGAATGATCAAGGAACGGACTTCATGAACGACCAGCACGACCACGGGGCACTTGGCGACGCCGAGTACGCGGAGTTCATGGAGCTCGCCGCGGAAGAGGGCTTCGACGTCGAGGACGTCGAAGGCGCGATCGAGGAGGCCGGGCACGGCCCGCTCCCCGTCCTCGCCGTCGTCGGCCGCCCCAATGTCGGCAAGTCGACCCTGGTGAACCGGATCATCGGCCGCCGTGAGGCCGTCGTCGAGGACAAGCCCGGCGTCACCCGCGACCGCGTCACCTACGAGGCCGAATGGGCGGGCCGCCGCTTCAAGGTCGTCG
The DNA here is from genome assembly GCF_040653315.1 of Streptomyces sp. NPDC047981. Classification (NCBI taxonomy): domain Bacteria; kingdom Bacillati; phylum Actinomycetota; class Actinomycetes; order Kitasatosporales; family Streptomycetaceae; genus Streptomyces; species Streptomyces sp. NPDC047981. The sequence goes on from NZ_JBEZNQ010000019.1 coordinate 46,043, forward strand.
ACACCGGCGGCTGGGAGCAGGACGTCCTCGGCATCGACGCCTCCGTCGCCGCCCAGGCGGAGTACGCCATCGAGGCCGCCGACGCCTGTGTCTTCGTCGTCGACGCCACGGTCGGCGCCACCGACACCGACGAGGCCGTCGTCAAGCTGCTGCGCCGGGCCGGCAAGCCCGTCGTCCTGTGCGCCAACAAGGTCGACGGCCCCTCCGGCGAGGCCGACGCGACCGCCCTGTGGTCGCTCGGCCTCGGCGAGCCGCACCCGGTCTCCTCGCTGCACGGCCGCGGTACCGGCGACATGCTCGACGCCGTCCTGGAGGCCCTGCCCGAGGCGCCCGCGCAGACCTTCGGCAACGCCATCGGCGGCCCCCGCCGCGTCGCCCTCATCGGCCGCCCGAACGTCGGCAAGTCCTCGCTCCTGAACAAGGTCGCCAACGAGGACCGGGTCGTCGTCAACGAGCTGGCCGGCACCACCCGCGACCCGGTCGACGAGCTGATCGAGCTCGGCGGCAAGGTCTGGAAGTTCGTCGACACCGCCGGCATCCGCAAGAAGGTCCACCTCCAGGAGGGCGCGGACTACTACGCCTCCCTGCGCACCGCCGCCGCGGTCGAGAAGGCCGAGGTCGCCGTCGTCCTCATCGACACCACCGACAACATCTCGGTCCAGGACCAGCGCATCATCACGATGGCCGTGGAGTCGGGCCGCGCGCTCGTCATCGCCTACAACAAGTGGGACGAGCTGGACGAGGAGCGGCGCTACTACCTGGAGCGCGAGATCGAGACCGAGATGCAGCAGGTCTCCTGGGCGCCTCGGGTCAACGTCTCCGCCAAGACCGGCCGCCACATGGAGAAGCTCGTCCCGGCGATCGAGACCGCGCTCGCCGGCTGGGAGACCCGCGTCCCCACCGGCCGGCTGAACGCCTTCCTCGGCGAGCTGGTCGCCGCCCACCCGCACCCGGTCCGCGGCGGTAAGCAGCCCCGCATCCTCTTCGGTACGCAGGCGGGCACCAAGCCGCCCCGCTTCGTGCTCTTCGCCTCCGGCTTCATCGAGGCCGGCTACCGCCGCTTCGTCGAGCGCCGGCTGCGCGAGGAGTTCGGCTTCGAGGGCACGCCGATCCACATCTCGGTGCGGGTCCGCGAGAAGCGCGGCCGGAAGAAGTAGGCAGCCGTACGGCGGTACGGACAACGGCGGAGGGCCGGGGCGATCCGCCCCGGCCCTCCGCCGTGTTCCACGGGTCCGTCCCGCTCGGTGCTACAAACCCCTGCGGGGCCCCGGCGGAAGTGCCGCCGGGACGTGGTGCTGCGCCGACCACGCCGTCGGATGCGCCGTGTACCGGTGTCCCTGTGCCTGGCTCCCGTGGCTCCCGTAGAGCCCCGTGCTCACCGGCGTCCCGAAGGCCCGGAAGCCGAGGTCCTCCTCGCCGCTGCGATCACCCGGCAGCGCGCGGAACGACCGGCGGTACTCCGAGTACAGCGCGTCGTAGATCGGCGTCGCCGACTGGCCTCCCACGAGGTCCTGCGCCGGGCGCATGGACGGGATCGGACTCGGAACGGGCTGGCGGAGTGGGTCGTATGTGTGCACGTACGTGCCAACGACCCCGCCCTCCGTCGGATGCGGGCGGCTCTCCGAAAGAGGCGCCTGCCGAGGCCGGGGCACGGTCGGGACCCAGGGGCCGAAACCCGGTGGTCCTATGCCTCGGCGCCCGTGCTCCGTCACGTGCCGGCCAGCGGCATCGCGGCGGCCACCAGACGGCCGTTCGCCGCGGCCTTCTCCAGGGCGTCGCGGAGCAGGTCCTCGCGCGGCTGCTGGCCGATCGAGCCCACCGGGGCGGCGAAGACCAGCACCGTGTGCGACTTGTTCGCCGCCGCGCGCCAGCCCTCGGTGACCTGCAGCGGCTGGTGCGCCTGCCACCAGGCGGCCTGACCGGTGCCGCCCGTGCCCGGCTGGAGCACCGAGTGCAGCTGGCCCATGGCGACGAGCACCGACCAGCCCGGGAGGGTGCCCGGCTTCTGGTTCACGTCGGCGACCGGCTGGAAGCCCTGCTCGACCAGGAGCGGCAGGAACTCGTCGCTCAGCCCGTCCGTACCCGGGCGGGCCACCGGCGCCGTCGGCTCGACGACCAGGGCCGGGTGCAGCTCGCCCTCGATCAGGACGAGACCGCTGGTGACACCGAGGACCGCCTGCTCGGGGTGGGCGGCGCTCAGCTCGTCCGCCGCGTCCGTGGCGGCGATGGAGCGGACGGCGCCCTGGAGCTGCTCCTCGGCGACCTTGACGACCTGGGACGGAATGCAGCTGGCGTGGGCGAACGCCAGGACAGCGGTCTCCTCGCCGACGAACAGCACCGTGCTCGTGCGCTCCTGCTCGGAGTCGCCCGGCGTGCGGCAGGAGGTGCAGTCGTAGCTGCCCGGGGCATTGTCGCCGGCGAGCAGCCGGTCGGCTTCTTCGTCGCCGATCTCGGCGCGTACGTCCTCGCTGACGTCGAGCATGCGCGGCACGGGGGGCTCCCTGGACTCGGTACGTGCGACGCCGGGCGGTTCCCGGCTCGTCTCATGACGAGTTCAACGGGGAAGGATCGGCCGGGGTCACGCGTCCGGGTGCGGCAACTTGTGTGACTCCGACCGGGTGGGGCGTGCGCGTCCTCCCGCGCGGCACGGCGCCCGCACCCGCTTGTGCTGCCTAGCCTGCCGCGATGTCGAAGATCAGATGGTGGACAGCAGCGGCGTCGGCGGCCGCGCTCCTCGCGCTCGTTCCCGCACCGGCGCAGTCGGCGGCGCCGACCCGGGCCGCGGCCGAACGGCGGACGCCCGCGGCGCCCGCCTACGCCTGCGCCAAGGACCAGTGGCCGTGGGGCTGCGTCGCCGAGTGCGAGAGCAGCGGCCGCTGGCACATCAACACCGGCAACGGCTTCTACGGCGGACTCCAGTTCTGGCAGCCGACCTGGGAGGAGCACGGCGGTCTGAAGTACGCCAGGCGCGCCGACCTGGCGACCCGTCAGCAGCAGATCGCGGTCGCCGAGGCGGTGCTCCGCACCCAGGGCTGGGAGGCCTGGCCGGTCTGCTCGAAGCGGTACAAGCTGAGCGGGCGGGCCCATGTGGTGCAGCCGGGCGACACACTCAGCAAGGTCGCGACGCGGTTCGGGATCGCGGGCGGCTGGCAGGCGCTGTACAAGGCGAACCGGAGCGTGGTGGGGGCGGACCCGAACCGGCTGCTCGTCGGCACGATGCTGCGGATCTCGCCGCTTACCGTGCTCAGGTGAACTCCGCCGCCTCCCCGCTGAAGGCGAGGGAGCCGCGGCGCAGTTCGTGCAGGAGCGTGCCGGCCGGGAGACCGGGCGGGGGGCGCTGCTCGGCGAGGACGACGGCGGCGCCGCCCGTCCGGGCGAGGGCGGCGAGCAGCCGGTACGTACGGGAGGACACCTCGGGCGACAGACCGAGGGACGGCTCGTCGACCAGGACCACGCGGGCGGGGGTCAGCAGGGCCCGGGAGAGCGCCAGCATCCGGCGCTCTCCACCCGAGAGGGTGCCGGCGGTGCGGGGGAGGAGGGGGTCGAGTTCGGGGTACGCGGCGAGGGCCGCATCCCGGTCCCCCGGTGCCAGGTCCAGGTTCTCGGCGACCGTGAGTGTCGCGTAGACCGCTCGGAGGTCGGGTACGAAGCACAGTCCGCGCCGGGCCCGGGCGTGGGCGTGCAGGCGGGTCACGTCCGCGCCGCGCCACAGGACCCGGCCGGAGGCGAGGGGGACCGTCCCGGCGAGGGCGCGCAGCGCGGAGGTGCGGCCGGAGCCGTTGCGGCCGACGAGGACGGTCACGGTCGCGGCCGGGACGGGCAGGTCGAGGCCGTGCAGGGCCTCCAGGGGGCCGTAGCGGACGCGGGCCGCGCGCAGCGCGATCTCGACGCTCATGACACGATCCGGCCCCCTTCCATGGTGTGCACGGTGTGGGCGAGCCCCGCGACAAGGTCCGGGTCGTGCTCGACGACGAGGACGGTCAGGCCGTCCGCGGCAAGTGCGGCCAGGATCCGGGCGAGGGCCTCGGTCTCGGCGGCGTCCAGACCGGCGGAGGGCTCGTCGAGGAGGAGCGTGTGCGGGCGGCCGGCGAGGGCGCGGGCCAGCTCGACCCGGCGCAGCGTGCCGGTGGGCAGGTCCGCGGCGGGGAGGCGGCGGACGGGCCCTGCCAGGCCCAGGAGGCGGAGGGCCTGTTCGGTGTGGGCGGGGGAGCGGTGGTGGCCCTGCTCGGCGCCGATGCGGACGTTGTCCTCGACGGTGAGGGAGGGGAAGACGGCCAGCTGCTGGAAGGAGCGGGCGACGCCGAGGCGGGTACGGGCGTGGGCGGGGCGGGCGGTGATGTCGGCGCCGTCGAGGGTGACGCGGCCGTGGGTGGGGCGCAGGGTGCCGGCGAGGCAGTCGAAGAGGGTGCTCTTGCCGGCGCCGTTCGGGCCGACGAGGGCGGTGACGCGCCCTGGGGCGAGGGCGAGGGTGACGTGGGAGAGGGCGGTCAGGCCGCCGGGGTGGGTGAGGGTGAGGTCGTGAGCGGTGAGCCTCGCGGGGGCGGGTGCGGGTGAGGTGCGGTGGGCCGGTGCCGGCCGGTGGGGGTGCGCCCGGCCTTCGGCCGGGCTGGGGATACCACCCGCACCGCCCGTACTGCTTGTCGACAAAGGTGCGGGTCCACCTGTGGGTGGTGGCCCGCCGTCGGCGGTTGCGGGTGTGTGTTCGCGCCCTGGCAGCCAGGACGTCAGTGGGGGGATGCGGCCCGTCAGGGCCGCGAGGACGCCGATCGTAGCCGCCGCCACACCGCCCCGCGTGCCCGCGTCCAGGCCCACCAGGAGCGCCGCGGCCGCCAGGGGCGACAGGAGGCTGTCGGCGCCCAGGACGACGATCGCGGCGAACCAGAGGAGGCCGCGGACCGGGTCGTAGGCCTCCGGGTCGAAGGCGCGCAGGCCCATGCCCAGCAGGCCACCGCCCAGGGCCGCCAGGGCCGCGCCCAGGACGAAGGCGAGGAGCTTCAGCAGGCTCACCCGTACCCCGGACGCCTCCGCGCCCGCCTCGTGGTCGCGCAGTGCGGCGAGCGCGCGGCCCGTGCGGCCCCGGCGCAGCGCCGCGACCAGGACCAGGCAACCGGCCAGGACCACGAGCTCCAGGGCGTAGTAGCGGCGGTCGTCCGCGAAGCCCGCCGGGCGGCCGAGTTCAAGGCCCGCCGTCGCGTACGGCTGCGCGAACACGAACCGGCTCACGGCCACCCCGACCGCCAGCGTCACGAGCGCCAGGGCGAGACCGTGGCGCCGGATCGCCGGCCACCCCGTCACCAGTCCCAGGGGGGCGACCAGGAGCACGGCGAGCGCGAGCGCGAGGAGTTCCGGCAGGCCGTCCGTCGCGAGCAGCGCCGTGAACAGGGCGCCGAGGCCCGCGTACGCCGCCTGGCCGAGGGCGATCTGGCCGCCCCGCCCCGTCACGACCACCAGGGACAGGAGCACGATCGCGAGCGCCGGCACCTGGACGGCCGTGTGCAGGTCCGTACCGGCGAAGCCCAGCGGCAGCAGGAAGAGCACCCCGACCGTGAACCACACCCCCGTAGGGGTGCGAGGGGCCACGGACGGGAGAGGCAGCGCGTCCCTGCCGGGCCCCCCGATCCCCGGCACGGCCAGGGCGGCCACCAGGAGCGCCACCACGAACAGGTTCGCCCCCAGCGCCTGCACCAGGGGGCCCGCCCAGCCCTCCGGGTGGAGGCGGGTCAGCTGCGCCTGCGCCACGCCCAGCGCGAGGGCCGTCAGGATCGCGACCGGCAGGCTGCGCATCCGGGCCACCACCGCGACCGCGATCACCTCGACGACCAGGAGCGGCATCCCGTACGGGTCGAGCCGTACGTACGGGGCCAGCAGGACACCCGTGAGCCCCGCCGTGAACGCGCCGAACGCCCAGCCGCCCGCCGCCACCCGGTCCGCGTCGATGCCGCCCAGCATCGCCAGCGGCCGGTTGTCCACCACGGCCCGCAGCTCCCGGCCGAAGCGGGTCCACCGGGTCACCACGCCCACCGCGACCGCCAGCAGGACCACCGCCGCGAGCTGCGTCCACGGATCGTCGCCGAGGAGCACCGGCGCGTCCGCCCGCGCCCCCGTGCCCCACAGCAGCGCCGCCCCGCCCACCAGGAGGACGAAGACCCCGATGGAGGCCACCAGGGTCTGCGCCGGGTTCGAGCCGAGCACCGCCAGCGGCCGGAACACCGCCCGGTCCAGGGCCAGACCGATGCCGGGCGCGACCACGAGGAGCGTCACCAGCGCGCCCAGCGGCAGCGGCCAGCCCCACTCGACCACCACCTGCCGCAGGACGTACGCGCAGACCATGGCGATCGCGCCGTGCGCCAGATTGAGCACCCCGGTCGCCCGGTAGGTGACGATCAGCCCGATGCCGGTGAGCGCGGCGGCGCTGCCCACCGCGAGCCCGGCGAGCGTGAGGTCGTACGTCAGCGAGGCCACGGCTCACACACCGGGCAGGGGTCGAGTTCGGCCTCCCCGGCCGGTTCGGCGTCCGACCGGTCCGCCACCAGCGGGCAGTCGGGGCGGTGCGCCAGCGTCCCGCCCGGCACCCGGACCGGGGGGTCGGTGGAGGAGGGCGGCGGAGCGCCGTCCGCCGCGAGGGCCTCGGCGGCGGCTTCCGGTCCGGCCGGCCCGGAGGTCCGCCCGTCCGGCGCACGGGCCGAGGACAGCACCGCCCCGGCCACGAGGACCGCGCCCGCCACGATCAGCGCGGCCCCCGGCACCGTGCACGAGGCGAGGTAGGGCAGCTGGCGCTCCGCGAAGCGCTCGCCGGAGACGCCGTACCAGCCCAGGACGCAGAGCACCGCGCCCCCGGCCACCGCCGCGACGCCGGCCCACAGCAGCCCGCGGGATGTCGGCACGGTCGGCACGGTCGGCACGGGACCTCCCTCGGCTCGGCCTCCTCCACCCGATTCACGCTGAATGTTCTCTTCCTTGCGCTATGTCGGGAATCGGCCCACCCTGGAATCATCAGGCCGCCCGGCCCCGACGGACACCCGGTGGTGAGCCAGATGGTTCTCAAGCGACGTGGTCGACGCTCGCGCACTTCGTTCGCGGCTCTGGCGGCGGCCTCGGCCCTCGTCCTCGGGCCCGTGCTCGCGGGCTGCGGCGACGACGACGTCGCCGGCGACCCGATCGCCACGGGCACGCGCTCGGTCCCGGCCGACGCCCCCTCCGACCCGGTCGCCGCCAAGGCCGAGATCACCAAGAACTGGCTGCTGTTCTTCAACCCGCGGACCCCGGCCGACGAGCGGGTGAAGCTGCTGGAGAACGGGGAGCAACTGGGCCCGGCGCTCGAGGTCCTCATGACCAACGACGCCGCGTCCCAGGCCACGGCGAAGGTCAAGGGCATCGAGTTCACCTCGCCGAACGACGCCGCCGTGACGTACGACCTGCTGGTCGCCGAGTCCGTGGCCGTACCGAACGCCAAGGGCACCTCGGTCCTGCAGGACGACACCTGGAAGGTGTCCGCGAAGACCCTCTGCGGCCTGGCGCAGCTCAGCGGTGCGAGCGTTCCGGGTTGCTGAGACCGGCGGGGCGCTGCTCCTCGCCGCGCTGCTCGCCCTGACCGCGGCGTGCGGCAGCCGGCTCCCGGAGAACGCGTTCGAGACGCGGCCCACCGCCACTTCCCCCTCCGGCGGTGAGCCGCTCAGGGTCGGCATCATCACCAGCGCCACCAGCCCCGTCGGCGGTGAGGCGTTCACCGGCCCGCGCGACGGCGCCCGGGCCTGGTTCGACGCGCTCAACGCCGAGGGCGGCCTGAACGGCCGCCGCGTCGAGGTCGTCACCTGCGACGACGGCGGCAGCGGCGTCGGCAACAACGAGTGCGTGCACCGGCTGATCGACGAACAGAAGGTGTTCGCCCTCGTCGCCACCACCGCGCTCGACTACGCCGGCGCGCCCCTGGTCGCCAGGGCGGGCGTCCCCGACGTCGGCGGCCAGCCGCTGACCGCCGCGTACGACACCTACCCGCACCTGTACGGGATCTACGGCAGCCTCGCCCCGCGCACCGGAGCGGCGCCCGGCTGGAACGGCGTGCTCTACGGCGGGACCGAGGTCTACCGCTGGTTCAAGCGCGAGCACTCCGCCCGTACCGCCGCCGTCGTCGCCTACAACCAGGCCGCGTCGACGGCGTACGCGCGGCTGATCTCCGACGGGCTGCGGGCCGAGGGGTACCGGGTCGTCGACGAGCAGGTCGACTTCGCGCTGCCCAACTTCCGCGCCGTCGCCGCCGATCTGCGGGCGCAGGGCGCCGACCTGGTCTTCGACGCCCTGGACACGCACGGCAACGCCCAGCTCTGCGAGGCGATGGAGGCACTGGGCGTGAAGGTCACCGCCAAGGTGACCAACGTGCAGAACTGGTCCTCGACCGTGCCCCGCGACTACGCCGCCTCCCCCTCCTGCCGCGCCTCGCTCTTCGTCACCGGCTCCAGCCGCAACTACGAGGACACCGGGCACCCGGCGGTCCGCGAGTTCCGGGCGGCGATGGGCGACCGGCCGCTCTCGCAGTGGCAGTTGGAGGGGTGGGCGGCCGCGATGTGGTTCACGGACGCGGCGCTCTCCTGCGGGGACCGGCTCACCCGCGGCTGCGTCGAGGAGTACCTGAACCGGGCGGAGCCGTACACCGCGCGCGGGCTGCTGCTGCCCGTCCGCTTCGAGCGGCTCCCCGAGCCGCCGAAGACCCGGGAGAGCTGTCTCTCCGTGGCCCGTTGGCAGGACGGCCGCGGCTGGGTCACGCAGGGCGACATGAACACGAACTGCGCCACGGTCCCGCAGATCGGCTACCGACCGTGAGCGGGCCCCCGGCCTCGCACGTGAATCCGCCACCGACCGTGAGGAGACCGGCCGTGAACCGGAAGCGGCGGGGCAGTAAAGTCGCGACCGACCGACCATACTGACGGGGGATCCGGCGGCCGATGCGCATCTCGTTCCTGCTCCACAACGCCTACCACATCGGCGGAACCATCCGGACGACGTTCACCCTCGCCCAGGTGCTGGCCGAGCGTCACGAGGTCGAGATCGTCTCGGTCTTCCGGCACCGCGACACGCCCGTCCTGGGCCTGCCCGCCGGTGTGACCCTGCGTCACCTCGTGGACCTGCGCAAGGACAGCCCCGGTTACGACGGCGAGCACCCCGACATCGCCCGGCCGGCCCGGGTCTTCCCGCGCGGCGACGGCCGCTGGAAGCAGTACAGCGCCCTCACCGACGACCGGATCGGCGCGCACCTGGCCTCCGTCGAGGCCGACGTGGTGGTCTCCACCCGGCCCGGGCTCAACGTCCACCTCGCCCGGCAGACCCGGAGCGGCCCGGTCCTGGTCGGCCAGGAACACCTGATCCTGGACGGCCACACCTTCCGGCTGCGCCGCGAGATCGCCCACCGGTACGCGGTCCTCGACGCCGTCACCACGGTGACCGAGGCCGACGCCCGCTCGTACCGGACCCGGCTGCGGCTGCCGGGCGTACGGATCGACGCGGTGCCCAACAGCGTGCCCGCGCCCGGCGTTCCGCCCGCCGACCCCGCCTCGAGGATCGTCGTCGCGGCGGGCCGGCTGACCCCGGTCAAGCGGTACGACGTCCTCGTCGAAGCCTTCGCCCAGGTGGCGGCGGCCCACCCGGACTGGAGGCTGCGGATCTACGGCGAGGGCGACCAGGGCGGCGACACGCGGCCCGCGCTGACCCGGCAGATCGAGCGGCTCGGCCTCGGGGAGAACGTCTTCCTCATGGGCATGGCCAACCCCATGGAGCCGGAGTGGGCCAAGGGCTCCATCGCCGCCGTCACCTCGCGGCGCGAGTCCTTCGGCATGACGCTGGTCGAGGCGATGCGATGCGGTCTTCCGGTCGTCTCCACCGACTGCCCGTACGGCCCCCGCGAGATCGTCGAGGACGGTGTCGACGGCCGTCTCGTGCCCGTGGACGACGTCTCCGCCGTGGCCCGGGCGCTGCTCGAACTCGTCGAGGACGACGAACTGCGCGCCAGGACCGCGAAGGCGGCCCTCACCGCGTCCGAGCGCTTCGACCCGGTCCGGATCGCGGCCCGCCACGAGGAGATCTGGAGCGAGCTGGTCGCCCGGGGCACGAGCGGCCGCGCCCACGGCCGGCTGAGCGAGACCCGGCACCGCGCGGTCGGCTCCCTCGTCGACGCGGTGTACGAGCTGAAGCGCCGGATCGGGGTCCTCGTCCGCCGCTTCCGCTGAGGCCGGGAGCGAGCCGCCGCCGGTCGACGGCCGCCCGCGTGCCCTTCAGGACCGGAGCTGTCCGCGAGTGCTGGCAGACTCGGCCCCATGCTGGACACCTCCGCACGGCTCCTGCGCCTGCTCTCGCTGCTGCAGGCCCACCGCGAGTGGTCGGGCGCCGATCTCGCCGACCGGCTCGGGGTGACCACCCGGACCGTGCGCCGGGACGTCGACCGGCTGCGCGCACTCGGCTACCCGGTCAACGCGAGCCCCGGCACGGGCGGTGGCTACCAGCTCGGCGCCGGCGCCGAACTGCCGCCGCTGCTGCTCGACGACGACGAGGCCGTCGCCGTCGCGGTCGGGCTGCGGACGGCCGCCGGGCAGGGCGTCGAGGGCATCGGCGAGGCCTCCGTACGCGCCCTGGCCAAGCTGGAGCAGGTGCTGCCGGGCCGGCTGCGCCGCCGGGTGAGCACCCTCAACGCCTTCACCGTGCCGATGCTGCGCACCCCGGCGAGCCAGGTCGACCCGGCCGTCCTGACCGAACTCGCGAACGCCTGCCGGGACAGCGAGCGGCTCCGCTTCGCCTACCGCGACCACGGCGGCTCGGCCACCCGCCGCACGGTCGAGCCGCACCGCCTGGTCTGCACCGAGCGCCGCTGGTACCTGGTCGCCTGGGACCTCGACCGGGCCGACTGGCGTACGTTCCGGGTCGACCGGATCGAGCCGAAGCCGCCCCACGGCCCCCGCTTCCCACCCCGCGAGCCGCCCGCCGAGGACCTGGCCGGCTACGTCGCCCAGGGCATCTCGGGGGCGGCCTACGCGGCCGAGGCGACGATCCGGCTGCACGTCCCGCTCGCCGAGGCGGCCGCCGCCGTCGGCCCGCTGGACGGCGTCCTGGAACCGGACGGGGACGCGGCCTGCCTGCTGCGCACGGGGGCGGGCAGCCTGGCCGGCATGGTCGTCCATGTGCTGATGCTGGGCGTCGAGTTCGAGGTGGTCGCCCCGCGTGAACTGGACGACCGGGTCCGTGCGCTCAGGGACCGGCTTTCTCGCGCGGTGGACCGCTCGGAGCGCTCGGGGCGGTGATCCGCATCCGCTCGAAGGCCGCGAACTCCGGGTGGTGCAGATCGAAGGCCGGCGACTCGGAGCGGATCCTCGGGACCGCGTCGAAGTTGTGGCGGGGCGGCGGGCAGGACGTCGCCCACTCCAGCGAACGGCCGAACCCCCAGGGGTCGTCCACCTCGACCTTCGGCGCGTAGCGGGCGGTGCGCCAGACGTTGTACAGGAACGGCAGCGTGGAGGCGCCGAGCAGGAACGCGCCGATCGTGGAGACCGTGTTGAGCGCGGTGAAACCGTCGGCGTCCAGATAGTCGGCGTACCGCCGGGGCATGCCCTCCGCGCCGAGCCAGTGCTGCACCAGGAACGTGAGGTGGAAGCCGACGAAGAGGGTCCAGAAGTGGACTTTGCCCAGGCGCTCGTCGAGCATCCGGCCGGTGAACTTCGGCCACCAGAAGGTGAAGCCGGCGAAGGTCGCGAAGACGACCGTGCCGAAGACCGTGTAGTGGAAGTGGGCCACGACGAAGTACGAGTCGGTGACGGCGAAGTCCATCGGCGGCGAGGCGAGGATGACGCCGGTCAGCCCGCCGAAGAGGAAGGACACCAGGAAGCCGACCGACCAGAGCATGGGCGTCTCGAAGGAGAGCGAACCCCTGAGCATCGTGCCGGTCCAGTTGAAGAACTTCACCCCGGTCGGCACGGCGATCAGGAACGAGAGGAGGGAGAAGAAGGGCAGCAGCACGGCCCCGGTCGCGAACATGTGGTGCGCCCAGACCACCACCGAGAGCCCGGTGATCGTCATGGTCGCGGCGATCAGCGTCGCGTAGCCGAAGATCGGCTTGCGGGCGAAGACCGGGATGATCTCGCTGACGATGCCGAAGAACGGCAGCGCGATGATGTAGACCTCGGGGTGGCCGAAGAACCAGAAGAGGTGCTGCCACAGCAGCGCCCCGCCGTTCTCGGGCTGGAAGACCACCGACCCGAACCGCCGGTCCGACTCCAGGACGAGCAGCGCCGCGGCCAGCACGGGGAAGGCCATCAGGACCAGGATCGCGGTGAAGAGGACGTTCCAGGTGAAGATCGGCATCCGGAACATCGTCATCCCCGGCGCCCGCATCCCGATGATCGTCGCCAGGAAGTTCACCGAGGTGAGGATCGTGCCGAAGCCGGAGAGCGCGAGCCCCATGATCCAGAGGTCGGCGCCGATCCCTGGGGAGCGTTCCAGGCCGTTGAGCGGGGCGTAGGCGGTCCAGCCGAAGGCGGCGGGCCCGCTCGGGACGAGCAGCGTGCCGATCACCATCAGGCCGCCGAAGAGGAACAGCCAGTACGAGAACATGTTCAGCCGCGGGAAGGCGACGTCGGGGGAGCCGATCTGGAGCGGCACCAGCTCGTTGGCGAAGCCGGCGAAGGTGGGCGTCGCGAAGAGCAGCAGCATGATCGTGCCGTGCAGCGTGAACGCCTGGTTGAACTGCTGGTTGTCGAGCAGCTGGGTCCCGGGGCGGGCCAGCTCGGCCCGCATCAGCATCGCCATGACACCGGCGGCCAGGAAGAAGAGGAACGAGGTCACCAGGTACAGGTGGCCGATCTTCTTGTGGTCGGTCGTGGTGAGCCAGTCGATCAGGACCCGCCCATGCCGTTCCCGAGGTGATTCGACGGCCGCGGTCGCGGTGTCGGTGCCCATCGATGCCTCCGGTGCGTCCGATCGTCCGGACATGATGCGCGCCAGGAGGGCGGGGACACGGGAGGCGGGCCCCGGAGTGCTCCGGTCGGCCGAACGTGTGCGCGTCCTGCGGGGAAATCGTGAAAACCGCGAGGTGGTGGCGCCCCGGTGAATTCGCCGGACGGGCGGAGGAACGGAATTCGGGAAGCGCTTGCGGGAAGTGCGGTAAGGGGCCTGGAATTGCCGGGGATTCGGCCGGAAACTGCCCTTCCGAGTGACGGCACCCGTGTCAAACATATGTCGAGAAGCTGTGACACAAGCGTGACCGGTAAGGGACTAACGTGAGGCCCATGACACCCAAGCCGACCTCCCCCGTACCGCCGGAAGACTATGTGGGCCTCGACCGTGAGCAGGCCGAACGGCTCGCCAGGAACCACGGCTGGAGCGTGGTCCGTTCGCTGCCGCCGGGCTCGATCATCACCATGGAGTACCTGGAGGGCCGCATCAACTTCGAGGTGACGGACGGTGCTGTCACCCGCTGCTGGCTCGGCTGACGGAACGGCGCCCACGGCACGTACGACAAGGAAGGGCCCCGGCGCGCTGCCGGGGCCCTTCCTGCTGCGGTCGTGTCGGCTCAGCCGCCGGTGAGCGGCCGTGAGCGCGCCGGGCGGCGGCTGCCGGTCGGGGTGACCGGCGTCCGCTCCGCGCGGGCGGAGTGCCCGGCGTGCCCCGCATGCGCCGTGTGCGCCCGGGGGCCGGTGAGCGGCGGCGCGAGACGGCCGTCCCCGCGTGCGGCGGACGAGGCCCGTCCGCTGCGGGCGCCGACGGTCTCCCTGACCGGCTCCCCGGCCGTGACCGGAGACTGCGGGTACCGCGCGGGACGCGGCCCGCCGGTCGCCACGGGCAGCGACGGGACCAGCCGGCGGCGGGCCCGCAGCTGCTCGCGCAGCCGGTCGCGGACGCCGAGCACCAGGGTCTCCGTCCGGCCGATCAGCGGCTCGCACCAGGGCAGCGCGAGCAGGATGAGCAGCCCGGCGGCCCAGCCGAGCAGGACGTCGCTCAGCCAGTGCGTGCCGATGTAGACGGTGGTCAGGCCGACGCCGAGCGCGACCACGGCGGAGAGCGCCGAGAGGTAGCGGCGGGCGCGCGGGGTGGTCGCCAGATAGGCCAGGATGCCCCAGGTCACGACCGCGTTGGCGGTGTGCCCCGACGGAAATATATCGCCGCCCGCGAAGAGCTCGGCGGAGCCGATCTGCGTCGCGTAGTGGGGACCGAGGCGGCCGAGTCCGAGCTTGACCGCGCCGACGGTGACATTGAGCAGGAGCAGGGCGGCGCCGAGGGTGAGCAGGGGGCGCAGGGTGTGCTGGCGCCAGGAGCGCCAGCCCAGCCAGGCCGCCACCATCACGGCCGTCGGGCCGCGCTGGCCGAGGACGACGTAGTAGTCGAGGAAGGGGTGCAGGTCCGGCCACTGCTGGTAGGGCCGGAAGAGCATGATCTTCCAGTCGAGGGTCACCAGCCAGGTCGAGAGCAGCACGGCCACGACGATGGCGAGATAGAACGCCAGCGTCCCGCCGAAGAGGGCGAGACGCGTGCGAGTCATCCGCGGGACCTCTATCTTCGGCGGTTCCGGCTCCCGGTCCAGCCGGGCAAAGATGTCGGTACGCACCCAATCGACGTTACAGGGAGTGAGTGTCGACCTTGGTCGTTCCGGTCTCTTCGTGATGACGATGTGATGTGGAGTAGGTCTCAGTCCGGGGTTTATTCCTGGCGACTGTCTGAGAATCCGATGACCTTGTGCCCTATTGGGTGCGGTCGACTTTCCGGAAGTCTGTTTGTACGTCACGGAAATTTCTCAAACGGTTGTGCGGGAGGAATTCGGCGCGACGCGCGGCCCTGCTGGAGTGGCGTACGCCACACCGGGCGGCCCGCCGGGGTGAGAGGTGCGCCACGCGCTCGCGCCCTGAACTCGCGTACGCTGACGGCTCACTCGCCCGTCGATGCCGGGCCGCCCCGAGGACCCGAACCCCCGGCCGGCGCCCGCCGAGTGCGAGGGCTTCACTGGGAGGTACGTACATGCAGCGGACGATCACGGCCGGAGCACGGCTCCGCGCCGACGGCGGCGGCGCCAACCGCTGGGTCGTCCTCGTCGTCCTCTGTGTCAGCCTGCTCCTCGTGGCGCTCGACGCCACCGTGCTCCACGTCGCCGTCCCCTCCCTCACCGAGGACCTGCGGCCGGGCGCCACCGAACTGCTCTGGATCGTCGACGCCTATCCGCTGATCTGCGCCTCGCTGCTGATCCTCTTCGGCACGCTCGGCGACCGGGTCGGCCGGCGGCGGGTGCTGCTCCTCGGTTACGCGCTGTTCGGCGTCGCCTCCTTGGTCGCCGCCCTCGCCACCACTCCCGAGGTGCTCATCGGCGCCCGCGCCCTCCTCGGTGTCGGCGGCGCGATGATCATGCCCGCCACCCTTTCCATCCTCCGGGCGGTCTTCCCCGACCGGCGCGAGCGGGCCACCGCCATCGGCATCTGGACGGCGGTCGCCGCGATCGGCGCCGCCACGGGTCCCGTGCTCGGCGGCTTCCTGGTCGAGCACTACTGGTGGGGCTCGGTCTTCCTGATCAACATCCCGCTGATGGCGCTGATCCTGCCGCTCGGCCGCTGGCTGCTGCCCGAGTCCAAGGGGCGCGACGACGGCCCCTGGGACGTCCTCGGCGCGCTGATGGCCGCCGCCGGCGTGCTCGGCATGGTGCTCGGGGTGAAGCGGATCGGCGCGGGCGAGAACCTGTTCGCCCCGGCGACCTGCGGCCCGCTGCTCGTCGGCGCCGCGCTGCTGATCCTCTTCGTACGGCGGCAGAAGCGCCGGGCGCACCCGCTGATCGACATGCGGCTGTTCTCCCGGCCCGCCTTCACCACCTCCGTCGGCTGCATCGTGCTGGCCATGCTGGCCCTGGTCGGCCTGGAGCTGATCGCCGTCCAGTACCTCCAGCTCGTCCTCGGGCTCAGCCCCCTGGAGACCGGGCTCAGGCTGTTGCCGCTCACCTTCGCCGCCATGGCTGCGGGTGCCACCGGCTCGTACACGCTGCGCCGGATCGGGCCGCGCCGGATGGTCGGCTGGGGCTTCGTCCTCACCGCGGGCGCCGTGCTGCTGCTCGTCCTGATGGGCCAGACCGACCGGCCCCTGCTGCTCACCGTCGGCTTCGTCCTGCTCGGCTTCGGCCTGCAGACGACCCTCTTCTCCGCCTACGAGTCGATGCTCAGCGAGGCGCCGGCGGAGAGCGCGGGTGGCGCGGCGGCGATCGGCGAGACCTCGTACCAGCTCGGCGCGGGCATGGGCATCGCGCTGCTCGGCAGCGTCATGAACGCCGCGTACGCCCCCGGCCTCGCCTCGGTCCCCGAGGTCCCGGCCGCCGCGAGCAAGGCCGCCGCGAACTCGCTCGGCGAGGCCTACCAGGTCGCCGACCAGCTCGGCGGCACGGCGGGCGCGGCGCTGTACCACGCGGCCCGGCACGCCTTCGTGGACGGTCTGCACATCACGCTGTTCGTCAGCGCGGGGCTGCTGCTTCTCGGCGCCCTGATGGCGCTGCGGCTGCCGCGCGTCATGGAGTGCCTGGTGGATCCGGAGGACCTGGTGGCGCCGGTCCCCGCGGAGACGCCGGTGTGCGAGGAGAAGACGGTGTGCGAGGACGTGCGGTTGCCGGCCAGCCGCGAACCGGTCGAGCCCGCCCGCTCCGGCCGCCCGGCGCGCTAGGGCAGCCTCTCGGGGCACCGGCCGGCCTTGGGTGGGCGTCCTTCGGCGCCGTTGCCGGAAGGTGCGCCCACCGCTCAGCTCTGGTTGAAGAAACCGTCCTGCGCACGCGCGGCGGGGTCTCCGCTGATGATCTGCGTGTCGGCCGGAGTCAGCAGGAAGACCCGGGTGGCCACCCGCTCGATCGAGCCGCGCAGACCGAAGGCGAGTCCGGCGGCGAAGTCCACCACGCGCTTGGCGTCGGAGGGCTCCATGGCCGTGAGGTTCACGATGACCGGGACGCCGTCCCGGAAGAGCTCGCCGATGCCCCGGGCGTCCCGGAACCCGTCCGGGGAGACGGTCGCGATCCGGCGGCCCTGCTCCTGGGCCGAGTCGGACGCCACCCGGACCCGGGGGTCCGTCACCCAGGCGTCGCCGCTCTCGTTACCCTCGGCGTACTCGTCGTCGTAGTAACGCTCGTCGCTGTCCTCGACGAGTCCCAGCCAGGCGCTCGCCTTGCGCACCGATCCCATGGACGCCTCCTTTCAGCGCGGTCACTTGTGGTTCCGCAATCCCTATCGTCGTCCATGATGCGGATCGCGCGCCAAGTGGATAGTCGGCGCGCGCGTGTTTCGTGACGGTACTGGTGCAGAACGTGAGGCCCTGTTTCTGGCGATTCGTCAGGAATCTTGCGGTATGCGGGGCCTGACGGAGGTTCCGCAGGGGCTGTGCAACTTAAAATATGAAAGTCGGTCCAGAAGGGTGACGGCCGGAGCGTCCGGGTGAACGGAGCGCTCGGTACGATGCCCGGCACACGCGGCACCCGCACATGCGCACGACTCACGGGGGAGTCTCTTGTTCGGAATCGTCAGGCCCTGCACGCACCGGCTCAGCGAGGGTCTCAAGGTCGAGTGGATGGCCCATCTCTGCGGCCTCTGCCTGGCACTTCGGGCCGACCACGGGCAGTTCGCCCGGGTGGTCACCAACTACGACGGGCTCATCGTCTCGGTTCTGACGGAGGCTCAGACAGGTCCGATCGACGGCATACGTCGCACGGCGGGCCCCTGTCCGCTGCGCGGGATGCGGAGCGCGCCGGTCGCCCAGGGCGAGGGCGCGCGGCTCGCCGCGGCCGTCTCGCTGGTCCTCGCCTCGGCGAAGGTCCGGGATCACGTCGCCGACCGGGACGGCCTGCTGGCCCGCCGGCCGGTCGCCGCCGCGGCCCGCCGGGTCGCCAGGTCCTGGGACCGGGCGGGCGAGCGGACCGGGCGCGCGCTCGGCTTCGACACCGCCCTCCTGGTGGACGCCGTGGACCGGCAGACCGGGATCGAGACGCTCGCCGGCCTCGGCACGCCGCTCCTCGTCGTGACCGAGCCGACCGAGACCGCGACGGCTGCGGCCTTCGCCCACACCGCCGTCCTCGCCGGGCGGCCGGGGAACGTCGAGCCGCTCTCCGAGGCGGGCCGGCTCTTCGGCCGGCTCGCGCACCTGCTCGACGCCGTGGAGGACCGGGAGGCCGACGCGGCCTCGGGCGCGTGGAACCCGCTCACCGCGACCGGCACCTCGCTCACGGAGGCCCGGCGGCTCGCGGACGACGCGCTGCACGGCATCCGCCTCGCCCTGCGGGACGCGGAGTTCGCGAACGGCCGGCTCGTGCACGTGCTCCTGGCCCACGAGCTGAGGGTCTCGGTGGACCGGGCCTTCGGCACCACGAGCTGCTCGCACGGCGCGGGTGCCCATGGGGCCACCGGGGCCGCTGGGTCCGCTGGGGCTGGGTCCGCTGGGGCGGCGCACCAGCCGGGGCCGTACGGTCCCGGACCCTTGCCGGGCAATCCGTACGCCCCCGGCGGGCCCGGGGGACCGGGAGCCCCGCTGCCGCCCGAGCCGCCGAACCGGCGCCGCGGCCTCCTTGCCGGGTGCGCGGTCTGGATGGGCCTCGCGTGTACCTGCCAGCTGTGCTGCGGGCACGAAGATCCCTGGAGCGGGGAGCGCCGGGAGGGGCTCTGCAACGATGTGGGCAACTGGTGCGACTGCTGTGACTGCTGCAGCAATTGCTGCGGTGAGGGGGACGGCTGCTGTGGCGACTGCGACTGTGGGTGTGACTGCGGCTGCTGAGGCCCACGGGGGTGGTACGTGGTGAGAAGGGGCGCGGTGTCGTGGAGCGCCCGCTGATGCGGAACCTCCGATGACGCGGAACCTCCGGTGACGCGGAAGCTCCGATGACGCGCAAGGCGTCCCTCGTGATCGTCGGCGCGGGGCCGCGCGGGACCGGGGTCCTGGAGCGGATCGCCGCCAACGCGCCGGAGCTGTACGACGGTTCCGGCCTCGACGTCCATGTCGTCGACCCCTACCCGCCCGGCGGCGGCCGGATCTGGCGCCACGACCAGTCCCCACTGCTCCGGATGAACTCGCAGGCACAGGACGTCACGATGTTCACCGACGCCGGCGTGGAGATGGCCGGGCCGGTCCTCGCCGGGCCCACCGTCCACGAGTGGGCCGGCGGGGACGGGCGGGCCTTCGTCAGCCGCCGCACGCACAGCGGCTATCTGCGCTGGGTGTACGACCGGGCCGTCGCCGCCCTGCCGCCCGGAATCGCCGTCCATCACCATCCGCGCCGGGCGCTCCACGTCTCCGGGACGCGGCACGGCCGCCAGACGGTCAGGCTGGAAGGGCTCCGCACCCCGCTCGTCGCCGACGCCGTCATCCTCGCCCAGGGGCATCTGGACGCCGAACCCGACGCCGAGCAGGCCGGGTTGGCCGACTTCGCCGCACGACACGGCCTGGTGCACCTGCCGCCCGAGTTCACCGCCGACAGCGACCTGTCCCGGCTCGCGCCCGGCGCGCCGGTGCTCGTGCGCGGACTCGGCCTCGCCTTCGTCGACCTCATGGTGCTGCTCACCGAGGGGCGCGGCGGCCGGTACGGGGAGGACGGGACGTACCTGCCGTCCGGGCGCGAGCCGGTGCTGTACGTCGGATCGCGGCGGGGCGTCCCGTACCACGCGAAGATCCCGTACCCGCTCGTGGGCGAACGGCCGCCGCTGCCGCGCCACCTGGGCCCGGCGGAGATCGACCGGCTGCTCGCGCTGCCCGGCGGGCCCGACTTCCGGCGGGACGTCTGGCCGCTGGTCGCCAGGGAACTCCGGTTCGCCCACTACCACCGTCTCTTCACCGCGCACCCCGAGCGCACCCGCGTCCCCTGGGACGTGTTCGAGCGCGCCCACGTCGGCATCCCGCCCGGCGGCGGCCCCGTACTCGGCACCCTCGTCGCCGGCGCCGTGCCCGACCCCGCCGACCGGCTCGACCTCGGCGCGCTCGACCGCCCGCTCGCCGGGGTCCGCCACGCCTCCGCCGAGGCGCTCCAGGAACATCTGCGGACGTACATCGCCGCCGGCCTCGCCCGCCGCCGCGACCCGGCGCACAGCGCCGACCTCGCTCTGTCCCACGCGCTGCTCGCCGTCTACGGGCAGTTGGCCCGGCTCGGCGACCTGGGCCCCTGGTGGCACGGCTTCTACAGCTCCCTCGCGTCCGGACCGCCGAGTTCGCGCCTGCGCGACCTGCTCGCGCTCTCCCACGCGGGGGTCGTGCGGTTCCTCGGCGCCGACCTCCGGATCACCACGGGGGACGGGGTGTTCCGTGCCGAGAGCCCGACGCTGCCGGGGCACGTCACCGAGGCCCGCGCGCTCGTCGAGGCACGGCTCCCGGAGCCCACGGTCGGCACCACCAGGGACCCGCTGCTGCGGGCGCTGTACGCCGACGGCGCGGCGGCGACCCCGGCCGGGCTGCTCGCGGTCGACCCCGCCGACGGGCGTGTCCTGGACCGGACGGGGGTGCCCCACCCGCGGCGGTTCGCGCTCGGGCCGGGCACGGACGCGCGCGGGCCCGGTGGGTTCACCCGGCCCGGCGGCAACGGCCTGGCACTCCGCCAGAACGACGCGACCGCGCGGACGGTGCTCGCCCTGCTGCGCGAGCCGGCCCGGCCCGCGCATCCCCCGAAGCGTCGCATCCCGGGCTTCCCGGACCCGTATGGAAAGGTGGAACACCATGAGCACGGATAGCACCGATCCCCAGCAGGACTGGCAGCACTGGCACGAGCAGCGCACGGCGGCGGTCTCCTCGTCGTACGGTCCGCTCTCCCTCACCGGCACGTACTGGCTCTCCGACTACCCGGAGGGGCGAATTCCGGCCGTTCCCGGGCGGTGGCGGGACGAGGGCGACGAGGTGGTCCTCAGCGCCGGGGCCGAGGACGCCGTCACCGTCGACGGCAAGCCCCTGATCGGCAGCGTTCGGCTCATGGCCGACCACCCCCCGATCCACGAGTCCCGGGCCGAGTCCGCCGGGCGGCGGCTCGTCGTGCTGCGCCGCGAAGGGCTCTGGGCGGTACGGGACTTCGACCCCGAGTCCGCGGCGCGGCGCGCCTTCCGGGGCATCGAAGCCACCCCGTACGACGAGAACTGGGTGGTCCCCGGCGCCTTCCGCGCGTACGAGGAGTCCCGGAGCGTCCGGGTGGAGAACGCGGACGGGAAGGAGCGGGGGCTCGGGCTCGCGGGCGAACTCTCCTTCGAGCTGCGGGGCGTCGAGCACACCCTGCAGGTCGCGGTGGAGGACGACGGCACGCTGTGGGCGGTCTTCGCCGACGCGACCAGCGGCCGGGACAGCTACCGCTTCCGTTTCCTGCGTCCGCCCGCGCCCGCCGCCGACGGCTCGGTGACCGTCGACTTCAACCGCGCGCTGCTGCCGCCGTGCGCCTTCGCGGACCACTTCATCTGCCCGTTCCCGCCGCCCGGGAACACGCTCGACACCGCCGTGCCGGCGGGGGAGCGGCGGCTCGCCGAGGGCTGAGGCGGGGCCGGAGGGGCCGGGCCGGGGATGACCGTGGACGGCGTCGCGCGCGCCGTCCACACCGCTGGCGTGATCAACTCCTTTGTAGTGGCGGGTAGTTGAGCGTCGCACGGCCGAAAGGCGCCCTTGCGGCGGCCGGTCGGCGGGACCGAGACTCCCCCACAGCGCCGGCCCCCGGGCCGCGCCTCACGGGTCCGGCACCCCACGGCGGACCCCCGATTCCCCTCTGGAGGAACGCGAAGTGAGGATCAAGCGCACCACCCCCACGAGAACCATCCGACTGCTCGCCGTCGCCACCGGTCTCGCCGCCGCCGCGGCCGTCGCGGTCCCCGCCGCGAACGCCGACACGGCGCAGACCTTCAGTGCGTCCCAGCTCACCGCCGCGGGCGACGCCGTCCTCGCGGCCGACGTGGCAGGCACCGCCTGGCACGTCGACCCGGCCACCGACACCCTGGTCGTCACCGCCGACTCCACGGTGTCCAAGGCCGAGATAGCCGAGATCAAGCGCGAGGCGGGCGCCAACGCAGGCGCGATCCGTATCGAGCGCACCCCCGGCAAGTTCAACAAGCTGATCTCCGGCGGCGACGCCGTCTACGCCACCAGCTGGCGCTGCTCCCTCGGCTTCAACGTCCGTGACAGCGCGGGCAACTACTTCTTCCTGACCGCCGGCCACTGCACGGACGGCGCGGGCACCTGGTACTCCAACTCGGGCCGCACGACCGTCCTCGGCACCACCTCGGGATCCAGCTTCCCGACCAACGACTACGGCATCGTCCGCTACACGAACTCCAGTGTCACCAAGTCCGGCACCGTCGGCAGTGTCGACATCACCAGCGCCGCCAACGCCACCGTGGGCATGTCCGTGACCCGTCGCGGCTCCACCACCGGCACCCACAGCGGCTCCGTGACCGGTCTCAACGCGACCGTCAACTACGGTGGCGGCGACATCGTGTACGGCATGATCCGCACCAACGTCTGCGCCGAGCCCGGCGACTCCGGCGGCCCGCTCTACTCGGGCAGCCGCGCGATCGGCCTCACCTCCGGCGGCAGCGGCAACTGCTCCAGCGGCGGTACGACGTTCTTCCAGCCGGTCACCGAGGCGCTGAGCGCGTACGGGGTCAGCGTGTACTAGAGCGTCCGACCGGGCACCATGATCCGAACAGAAGCCGGTCCCCCGGCCCCTCGTGGGCCGGGGGACCGGCGCGTGGACTCGTGGTGGGGAGAAACGTGTGACCGTCCGGCCCGGTGGACCGATACCCGCCTCAGACGCCCAGCGCAGGGTCCGGCGCAGCCCGCTGCTCTACACGGCGCCGATCGTGCTGCTCGGCCTGCTCACGGGCGTCCTGGGCTGGGAGATCGTTCGCGCCAACATGACCGAGCAGGCCAGGACCGACTGGCCGTGGCGGCTGCAGTTGCTGGACATGGAGCCGCTGGGCAGCCTGCTCGCGGTCGCGGCGGCCGCCGTCCTCGCGCGGGCCCAGTACGCCCGTACGGTACGGCCCATGCTCGGCTGGCGGGCCGACTGGACGACGGGCCGGCTGAGCGGGAGCGGGGACGGGAACAACGGCAACGGGAACGGGAGCAACGGGAACGGAGTCGAGTGGCGGGCCGGGGTCTACAACGGCGGCCAGTACACCGCGGTGATCGAGCGCTACGACTTCCGGCTCGTCCTGGCGGGGGAGAACGCCCCCGACTCGACCCCCTGGACGGACCTCCCCGGAGCGGTGGCCACCCTGGCCGGGGCCGGCCTGGTCGCGGGCGAGGACTTCCGGATCCCGCTCTTCGGCAACTTCCCGCTGGTGGGCACGGGGACGTACGAGACCGTGACGATGGGCTCCTTCTCCCGACGCTTCGTCGACGAGGTCGACGCCTTCCACATCCGGCTGCGTGTGCTGGACACCGTCGGCGACAGCCACGAGCGGATCATGAACCTCCTCAAGGGCGCCCGCTCGACGGGCTACCCGCCACCGGCCTCGTGAGGAGCGGTACCCGGGCCGTCGTGCGGCTCCGGGTGCCGCCCCTCGGCTTTGGGCGACTTGCACGCGGAGCCAGGTCCGAACCTGGTTCACTGCCTAGGTGCTGACACTCGCGACTGGCGATTTCTATGAATCCGGCACCTTCTGGGCTGCGGTTGGAGTGTTCGTGGCCCTCTTGGTCGGGTTGGGGGCGATGTGGGCCACTCTGAGATCGCGTGTACCCCAACGGCGGCGTCTGCTGTATGCGATGAGCAGTACCTCCTTGCTTCAGGAGCAGCTCAACGGGCGTATTGAGGTCCGGCATACCGGCACCTCGCTCGCGGAGCCGCGATTGGTACAGATTCGCCTGACGAACGTCAGCCGCCGGGATGTCTCCAGCGCATCATTCGACCGGAACGAGCCGATCAAGATAGCGGTCGGGCGTCAGATCCTCGAGCTGCTCAGTGCTGAGACGAGGCCGCAAGGTGCTGCGGCCCCACCGGTGACGGTTCAGGGAGATGAACTTCATGTCGGCCCAGGGAGGCTGGGGCGGCGGGAGTCCGTCACGTTCTTTCTGCTCGTCGACGGTGATCCGAGCTATTCCCACTGGCATGCCCTCATCGACGTCGGATTCGACGAAGAACCCGAGGTCTCCTACTCGACACGAGAGTTGAACCACACGGTACTGAGAGTCTTTCTGTCGGCACTGGTGATCTTCGCGCTCCTGCTCTCCGTCATGGGCAGGAGCAAGTAGGTCACCGAGGGCCGGTAGCGGGCAGATGTGCCCGGCTACCGGAGCAGCCGGTCCAGGACGGACGGGAGGGCGTACTGGGCGGCGAAGTGGCCTGCGGCCGGGACGAGTTCGAGGGTGGCGTCCGGGATCGTGGCGGCCAGCCAGCGGGTGTGGTCCGGGGGTGAGAAGGCGTCGTCGAGGCCGTGCCAGAGCAGGACCGGGGTGGTGATGGCGGAGACGTCGAAGCCCCAGGGGTGGGTGAAGGCGAGGCAGTCGTCGGTCCAGCCGTGGTGCGTGGTGCCGAGTGCCTCGCGGTAGGCGCGCAGGAGTGTGGCGCGTACGGCGGGGTCGGAGACGACCGGGAGGTCGTGGTCGGAGAGTTCGGCGCGCAGGTCCTCGACGAGCCGCTCCGGGTCCTTCCGGATGGCCGCCGCCCGGGCGGCGAGGTCCGCGTCGAGCCGCTCGGGCGCCTCGGTGGCGAGGCCGAACTCGCGCACGTTGAACGGGGTCATGCCGCCGAACCAGTCGAGCCCTGCCGCGTCCCGGGGCGCGATGCTCACGAGCGCCGCGGCGGCCAGGACCCGCTCGGGCAGCAGGGCCGCGCAGGCGAGCGCGTGCGGGGCGCCGCCGGAGCGTCCGACGACGGCGAAGCGGTCCACCCCCAGCGCGTCGGCGACGGCGGCGGCGTCCCGCGCCGCGTCGGCCACCCGGCGGCCGGGGTGCCGGTCCGAGCCGCCGTACCCGGGCCGGTCGTAGGCGAAGAAGCGCAGGTCGGGGCGGCGCTCGGGGAGGTCGGGCAGCGCGGTCCCCAGCCGGCTGCCGGGTGTGCCGTGCAGGAGCAGTACGGGGGTCCCGGCGGGATTTCCCCATTCCTCGGCCAGCAGCAGGCGGCCGTCGGCGGTGCGCACATGCTTTCCCATGGCCGGAGAGCCTACCGGCGATATTCTTGTGAAAGTTTTCACAAGTCGCCAAGGGTCCAAAGTCCTGGATCGTCGTCGCAGGTCAGGGGTTGTTTCGGTGGCATTCACGCGATCTTGGAGGGGCTTTCGGCCTGCCCGGTCAGGGCTTTGTCCGAGCCCTTTCCGTATTCCCTGGGTGTCGAATGGAGTCGTCGGAGAAAAGGGATCGAAGAAGGAGTACCTGCCATGGAGGTCACGGCGGCCGAGGAGACGGCCACGGAGAGGGTGGACGGACTCGTCGAGAGGGCGCTCACGGCGCTCGGGCGGTTCGAGGGGCTCGACCAGGAGCAGGTCGACCACATCGTCAAGAAGGCGTCGCTCGCGGCGCTCGGCGCCCACGGCGAGCTCGCGCAGCTGGCCGTGGAGGAGACGGGCCGCGGACTGTTCGAGGACAAGGCCGTCAAGAACCTCTTCGCCTGCGAGCACGTGACGAACTCGATGGCCGGTCTGAAGACCGCCGGCGTGATCCGCCGCGACGAACTGAACGGCATCACCGAGATCGCCGAACCCGTCGGCGTCATCTGCGCGATGACCCCCGTCACCAACCCCACCTCGACCACGATCTTCAAGGCGCTGATCGCCCTGAAGACCCGTAACCCGATCGTCTTCGCCTTCCACCCCTCCGCGCAGCGGTGCTCCGCCGAGGCCGCCCGGATCGTCCGCGACGCCGCCGTCGCCGCCGGCGCGCCCGCCGACTGCGTGCAGTGGATCGAGGAGCCCTCCATGGCGGCCACCGGCCGCCTCATGCACCACGACGGCGTCTCCATCATCCTCGCCACCGGCGGCAACGCGATGGTCAAGGCCGCCTACTCCTGCGGCAAGCCCGCCCTCGGCGTCGGTGCCGGAAACGTCCCCGCGTACGTCACCCGTAGCGGCAAGCTCCAGCGGGCCGTCCACGACATCGTGCTCTCCAAGGCCTTCGACAACGGCATGATCTGCGCCTCCGAGCAGGCCGTCATCCTCGACCGGGAGGTGTACGAGCAGGGCATCGCCGAGTTCCAGCGGCTCGGCGCGTACGTCGTCACCGCCGCCGAGAAGACCAAGCTGGAGGAGTACGTCTTCGGCACCACCGCCTACGCCACCTCCTGCTCCGGCGCCAAGCTGAACGCGGACGTCGTCGGGAAGTCGCCGCGGTGGATCGCCGAACAGGCCGGCTTCGAGGTCCCCGAAGGCACCACGCTCCTGCTCGCCGAGTGCCACGAGGTCGGCGAGGGCGAGCCGCTCACCCGGGAGAAGCTCTCCCCGATCCTGGCCGCCCTCAAGGCCGACACCACCGAGCAGGGCCTCGAACTCTCCGCGCGGATGGTCGAGTTCCACGGACTCGGGCACAGCGCCGCGATCCACACCGAGGACGAGGCGCTCGCCGAGGAGTTCGGCAGGCGGGTCAAGGCGATCCGGGTCATCGTCAACGCCCCCTCCACCTTCGGCGGGATCGGCGACGTCTACAACTCCTTCCTGCCGTCGCTCACCCTCGGCTGCGGCTCGTACGGGCACAACTCGGTCTCGAACAACGTGACCGCGGTCAACCTGGTCAACGTCAAGCGGATCGGACGGCGCAACACCAACATGCAGTGGTTCAAGGTCCCGCCGAAGATCTACTTCGAGCGCAACTCCCTGCGCTACCTGGGCGAGATGGACGGCCTCAAGCGGGTCACGGTCGTCACCGACAGGACCATGGGCACGCTCGGCTTCGTCCAGAAGGTCACCGACATCCTCCAGGCCCGCCCCTCGGCGGTCGTCCTCCAGGTCATCGACGACGTCGAGCCCAACCCCGAACTCGCGACCGTCCAGGCGGGCGCCGCGCGGATGCGGGACTTCGGGCCCGACACGATCGTCGCGCTCGGCGGCGGCTCGGTGATGGACGCGGCCAAGATCATGTGGCTGATGTACGAGCACCCGGAGGTCGAGTTCGCGGACACGAAGGAGAAGTTCTTCGACATCCGCAAGCGCGCCTACAAGTTCCCCGGTCTGGGCGACAAGGCGCAGCTGGTGGCCGTCCCGACCACCTCCGGCACCGGCAGCGAGGTCACCCCCTTCGCCGTCATCTCCGACCCGGCGGCCGCCCAGAAGTACCCGCTCGCCGACTACGCGCTCACCCCGAACGTCGCCATCGTCGACCCGGTCCTCCCCGTGGGGCTCCCGGCGCACGTCACCGCCGACTCCGGCTTCGACGCGCTGACCCACGCCACCGAGGCGTACGTCTCGGTCTACTCCAACGACTACACCGACGGGCTCTGCCTCCAGGCGATCAAGCTCATCTTCGAGAACCTGGAGCGGTGCGTGGTGAACGGGGCGAAGGACCCCGAGGCGCGCGAGAAGATGCACAACGCCTCGACCGTCGCCGGCATGGCCTTCGCCAACGCCTTCCTCGGCCTGGTGCACGCCATGGCCCACACCCTCGGCAACACCTTCCACGTCGCCCACGGGCGCACCAACGCCCTGCTCCTGCCGCACGTCATCCGGCACAACGGCCAGGTCAGCGGCAAGGCCACACCGTGGCCGAAGGCGGAGGTCTACCGCGCCCCGGAGCGCTTCCAGGAGATCGCGAAGATGCTGGGCCTGCCGGCCGCGACGCCGGAGGAGGGCGTGGAGTCCTACGCGAAGGCGGTGGAGGACCTGCGCGCCAAGTGCGGCATCCCGGCCTCCTTCCAGGCGCAGGGCGTCGACGAGGCGGCCTTCCTGGAGGCCCTGCCGCAGCAGGCGATGAACGCGTACGCCGACCAGTGCGCGCCCGCCAACCCGCGGATGCCGATGATCGACGACATGAAGGAGCTGATGACCCGGGCGTACTACGGCGCCTGAGCCCTCGGTGACGAGCCGGCCGCCCCGCGCGAGGAAGCGCGGGGCGGCCGGCGTCGTGTCCGCGTACGGCACGTCCCGCCGTACGGCTCGTCCGCTTGACGGAGACCGACTGCTCGGCGGGGGCCCGACCGGGAGCGGATGTTCACGCGGTGGCACCGCCCGCCGCGCCGTCCGCCCCGCCCGCCGCGCCGCCCGTGCCGCCCGTCGCGCCGAGCTCCTCCGCGATCGGTTCGGTGCCCGGCTTCCGCTTCAGTGAGGACATCACCAGCGTGACCGCCGTGCCGACGACCGCCCAGGCCGAGAGCACCAGGAGCGAGACGGTGACGTCGTTGCCCTTGAAGTACGCGATCGACCGCGCGACCCAGGTGCCGGCGCCCGGGGGCAGGGCGGGGCCGATCGCGTTCCAGAACGGCGGCAGCATCGGCAGCGGGAACGCGCCGCCCGCGCTCGGGTTGCCCGCCACGACGATCAGCAGGATCGCCAGGCCGATGCCGACGATGCCGAAGACCGACTGGAGCGCGAGGGTCGCCGCGCCGACCGCGAAGACCACCAGGGCGCCCAGGCCCCACAGGGCCATGACGCTGCCGGGCAGCGCGCCGAGGATCGGGCCGACGATGACGGCGCCGCCGAGGCCGCCGAGGATCGCGTAGAGCGCGAGCACGCCGAGCCGGATGATCGCCCGCTCCGGGTTGGCGGGGCGGGAGCCGGCGCTGATGGCGAGGATCGCGGCGCAGATGTAGCCGCCGACGCACCAGCCGACGGCCAGGTAGAAGGCGGAGAGGCCGTCGAAGTCCTGGGGCGAGGCGGGGGCCACGTCCACGGTCCTGATGGTGCGCCCGTTGGCGGCCTCGACCTTGGTGAAGAGCGATTCCAGGGTGGCGGAGAGCACGGTGCCGCCGCCGGAGGCGACGAGCAGGGTGTCGGTGGTCCGCGCCGGGTTCACCAGGAGGGCGCCGTCGATGTCCCGGTTCAGGATCTGCTCCCGGGCCTCGGCCTCGTCGGTGACGGTCCGCGCGTCGAGCGGTCCGCCGGGGAGCTGGTCGAGCCGGCCGACGAGCTGGGCGGAGACCGCCGGGGGCGCGACCACTCCGAAGGGGACGTCCCTCGGCTTCGGGTTGTGGAGCGCCCCGACGTACGAGGTGATGAACAGCAGTTGGAGCGCGAAGACGCCGATGACCAGCAGCGCGGCGCGGGGCGTGACGGCACTCTTCAGTTCGTCGACGAGGCTCATGCCCCCACGCTCCGGGGAGGGGAGTGATCGCGCAGGCGGGCTGGGGCCGAACGGATGAGGCCGGACGGGCGGGGCGTGCATGACCTCTCGCGCGGGAATCGATGATGTGTTCGAATCGGGTCGCCGACCAGGGGTGATGAGGGGGTACAGTAATCGAACGAGCGTACGATGAACATATCGGGTGAATCGTCGAAAAGGGGTGGAGTGATGGAGGTGCGACATGGCGGGCTTCGCCCAGCTGCACGTCGCGTCCGGTTACTCCGTCCGCTACGGCGCCGCCCACCCCGAACACCTCGTCCGGCGGGCCGCCGAGCGGGGCGTACCGGCACTCGCGCTCACCGACCGGGACACCGTCACCGGCGCCGTCCGGTTCGCGAAGGCCTGCGCGGAGGCCGGTGTCCGGCCGGTCTTCGGCGTCGACCTGGCGGTGGAGGCCCTGGCGCCCCCGCCGCCCTCCCGGCGACGGCGTACCCCTGCCCGGGGCGGCGCCCATGTCGTCGAACCGCCGCTGCGGTTCACGCTGCTCGCGCGGGACCGCGAGGGGTGGGCGCGACTGTGCCGCCTCACCTCGGCCGCCCATGTCGACGCGCTCGGCGGTACGGCGCCGGTGGTGCCGTGGGAGGCGCTGCGCGCGCACGGCGGCCCCGGCCTGATCGTGCTGCTCGGACCGCTCTCGGAGCCGGTACGGGCGCTGGCGGCGGGGCGTGAGGACGTCGCGTCCCGGCTGCTCGCCCCCTGGCAGGAGATCTTCGGCCGCGGACTCGGTCTCGAGGCCGTGGCGCACAAGCCCGCCGGCACCGGCCCCGGGTCGCTCCGGCTCGCCGCCCGGACGGTGGCGCTCGCCGACCGCACCCGTACCACCGCCGTCCTCACCAACGCCGTGCGCTACGCCGACCCGGAGCAGCACCGGCTCGCCGACGTCCTGGACTCCGCGCGGCTGCTGCGGCCGATCGACCGGCGCCGCCTGGACAGCGGGCAGCGCTGGCTCAAGGACGAGGGAAGGATGACGAGCATCGCGCGGCTGATCGCCGAGTGCGCGGGCGCGGATCCCGCGCGGGCCCACCGGCTCCTTGCCGACACCGCCGCCGCGGCGGCCGCGTGCACCCTCGACCCGGTCGCCGACCTGGGGCTAGGCACCCACCACTTCCCCGAGCCCGAGCTGCTCGGCGCCGCGCCCGGGGCGGACGGCGCCGCGCGGCTGCTGCGCGCGCGGAGCGAGGCAGGGCTGGTCCGGCGCGGCCTCGACCGGGACCGTGCCGCGCTCGACCGGCTCGACGACGAACTCGCGGTGATCTCCCGGATGGGATACGACTCCTACTTCCTCGCCGTCGGCCAGGTCGTGGCCGACATCCGGGAGAAGGGCATCCGGGTCGCGGCCCGCGGCTCGGGCGCCGGATCGATGGTCTGCCACGCGCTGGGCATCGCCACGGCCAACCCGCTCGACCACCGCCTGCTGTTCGAACGCTTCCTGAGCGTGCGCAGGAAGTCGCTGCCCGACATCG
Organism: Streptomyces sp. NPDC047981; assembly: GCF_040653315.1. NCBI lineage: Bacteria > Bacillati > Actinomycetota > Actinomycetes > Kitasatosporales > Streptomycetaceae > Streptomyces > Streptomyces sp. NPDC047981. The sequence continues at coordinate 76,696 of NZ_JBEZNQ010000019.1, forward strand.
ACATCGACGTGGAGTCCGCCCGCCGCCTGGAGTGCTACGACGTGATCTTCGACCGCTTCGGCAAGGAGCGGGTCGCGGTCACCGCCATGCCCGAGACCTACCGGGCCCGCCGCGCCCTGCGCGACACCGGTCTCGCCCTCGGCGTCGCGCCCGCGGACGTCGACCGGATCGCCAAGAGCTTCCCGCACCTGCGGGCCTCCGACATCCGCGGCGCGCTCGCCGAACTGCCCGAGCTGCGCGGCCTCGCGGCCGAGGCGCACCGCTACGGGCCGCTGTGGGAGCTGGCCGAAGGGCTCGACTCCCTGGTCCACGGCATGGCCATGCACCCCTGCGGCGTGGTCATCAGCGACGCGACGCTCCTGGACCGGCTGCCGGTCCAGCCGACCCCGCAGGGCGAGTACCCCATGGCGATGGCGGCGAAGGAGGAGATCGAGGCGCTGGGCAACATCAAGCTGGACGTCCTCGGGGTACGGATGCTGTCCTCGATGACCCACGCGGTCGCCGAGATCGAACGCGTCACCGGCGACCGCGTCGACCTGGACGACCCCGCGCAGGTGCCGCTCGATGACGTCTTCGCCTTCAAGCTCATCCAGCAGAGCGAGACCCTCGGCCTGTTCCAGCTCGAATCGCCCGGCCAGCAGGACCTGCTGTCCCGGCTCCAGCCCCGCGACCCGCAGGACGTCATCGCCGACATCAGCCTCTTCCGGCCCGGGCCGGTCGCCGGCGGCATGCCCGAGCGGTACATCGCCGCACGGCACGGTGGCTCGCCCCAGTACGCCCATCCCGACCTGGAGCCGGTGCTCGCCGACACCTACGGCGTGACCATCTGGCACGAGCAGATCATCGAGACGCTCTCGGTGATGACCGGCTGCGACCGCGCCCTGGCCGAGGTCGCCCGGCGGGCGCTCGGCGACAGGAAGCGGCTGCCCCGGATCGAGGAGTGGTTCCACCGCCTGGCCGGAGCACGCGGCTACAGCGCGGCGGTGCGCGCGCAGGTCTGGGAGACGGTCGAGGCCTTCGGCGCCTACGGCTTCTGCCGGGCGCACGCCGTCGCCTTCGCCGTGCCGGCGCTGCAGAGCGCCTGGCTCAAGGCGCACCACCCGGCGTTCCTGCTCGCCGGGCTCCTCGAGCACGACCCCGGCATGTGGCCCAAGCGGGTGCTCGTCTCCGACGCCCGCCGCAGGGGCGTGCCGGTCCTCCAGGTCGACGTCAACGCCTCCCGGGTGAAGCACACCGTGGAGAAGGCCGACGGAGACCGCTGGGGTGTGCGGCTCGCCCTGTCCGCCGTGCACGGGATCAGCGAGGACGAGTGCGCGCGGATCGAGCAGGGGCAGCCCTACGGATCGCTCTCGGACTTCTGGCAGCGGGCCCACCCGAGCCGGCCCGTCGCCGAACGCCTCGCCGAGATCGGCGCCCTGGCCTGTCTCCACGAGGACGGCCTGACCCGGCGCGACCTGCTGCTGCAGATCGCCGAACTCCACCGGCAGTCCCGCACCCGCTCCGCCGGCAAGGGCCAACTGCCCCTGGACGCGGGCGCCGTCGGCGGGGCGGAGCCGAGCGGGCTGCCGGAGATGACCGGCCGCGAGGCCCTGAGCGCCGAGCTGAACACCCTCGGCATCGACGTCTCCCGGCACCTGATGGAGCACCACCACCGGCTGCTGCGCGAGATCGGCGCGACCGACGCGGCCCACCTGGCCGGGATGCGCGCCGGGCAGCAGGTGCTCGTCGCCGGGGTGCGGGCCTCCACCCAGACCCCGCCGATCGCCAGCGGCAAGCGGATCATCTTCGTCACCCTGGAGGACGGTTCCGGCCTGGTCGACCTGGCCTTCTTCGAGGACTCCCACCCGGCCTGCGCGCACACCGTCTTCCACAGCGGACTGCTGCTCGTGCGCGGCACGGTCCAGGTCCGCGGCACCCGCCGCACCGTCGTCGGCACCATGGCCTGGGACCTGGACGAGATCGCCGCCGCCCGCCGCGACCGGGGACCCGAGGCGGCGCTCGCCCTGCTCGGCGCCGACCGGCCGCACCCGACACCGGCCGAGCCGCACCCGGCCGCCGGGAGCGCGCCCGCCGCCCCGCACCGCGTCCTGGTCAACGGCACCACCGGCGCCCGGCTGCACCCGTACGCCGACCTGCAGCCGGCCGGCAGCCGTTCGGCCGACCTGAAGAAGTTCGGCTACACCAGTCCGGGGAGCGCGGGATGACGGTACGTCAGCGGCACATCGCCCACCTCCACCTGCACACGGTGCCGAACGGGGACCAGTACGGAGATATAATCGAACTGGTGTCCGGAATCACGCCTCGCGTCCAGGCCGTCCCGCCGCAGGCCGTCCAGCTCGACCTCACCTCGGCGCTCCGCTACTTCGGCCTGCCCCCCTACGACGTCGTCCAGTTGGCGAAACTCCGACTGAAGGCCCACTACGACATCGACAGCAGCGCGGGGCTCGCGGGCAACCGGATGCTCGCGGCGATGGCCGCCGACGCGTCCGCGCCCGGCGAGACCACCTGGGTCCCCGCCGACCGGGCCGCGGAATGGCTGTACCCCCGGCCGGTCACCGCGCTGCCCGGGATCGGGCGCGCCACGGCCGACGCGCTCCGCCGGTACGGGCTGCACACCGTCGGCCAGATCGTCGAGCTGCCCCCGGCGACCCTGCAGCGACTCCTCGGGGCGGGCCCCGCCCGGCTCCTCGCCGAGCGCGCCCGCGGCCACGACCCCCGCCCGGTCACCCCGTCCGAGCCCGCCGCGCACCTGAGCGCCGACCTGGTCCTGGAGCGGGACTGCCTCGACCCGGCGCAGCACCACCGGGCGGTCCTGGGCCTCGCCGACCGGATCGGGCAGCGCCTGCGCGGCGAGGGCCTGGCCGCCGGGCGACTCACCCTCACCGTGCGGTACGCGGACCGCAGCTCCACCACCCGTACCCGCGCCCTGCCGGAGTCCACCGGCCACTCGCCGGCCCTCGCCGCGACCGCCCTCGGGCTGCTGGCCGCGCTCGGCCTGCAGCGGGCCCGGGTACGCGCCTTCGCACTCCGCGCCGACGACCTGCTGCCGGCCGGCAGCGCCTACCGGCAGCTCTCCCTCGACCCCGGCGACTCCCGCGCCCGCGCGGCCGAGGCCGCCGCCGATCGGGCCCGCCGCCGCTTCGGCCCGGAGGCTGTCCGTCCGGCCGCGCTGGGCGGAACGGCCCGAAGTGGAGTACCCCTACTCCGTATTGACGAGAAGTCACTTTTTACCGACGCGTAACTTCCCAGCGAAGGCTACTCGTGCGTAGCTTGGCCTGAAGCAGAGCATCCCCACTTGTGGTCCGGGCCGCAGGGCTTACTGCCTCGTTCGTTCCTGATTTCCCTTGAGCCGCAAGGAGATCGCACGATGCTGCCCTGGAAACACGCGCTCAGAACGCTCTCGGTCCTGCTGCTGACCGCCGCCGCGACCCTCGCCCCCACCGCCTCCGCGCAGGCCGCGCCCGCCCAGACCGCCGCCACCAGCAGGGGCTGGAACGACTTCTCCTGCAAGCCCTCGGCCGCTCACCCGCGCCCGGTCGTGCTGGTCCACGGCACCTTCGGGAACTCCATCGACAACTGGCTGGTCCTCGCGCCGTACCTGGTCAACCGCGGGTACTGCGTCTTCTCGCTCGACTACGGCCAGCTGCCGAACGTGCCCTTCTTCCACGGACTCGGCCCCATCGAGAAATCGGCCGAACAGCTCGACGTCTTCGTAGACAAAGTGCTCGCGGCCACCGGCGCCGCCGAGGCCGACCTCGTCGGGCACTCGCAGGGCGGCATGATGCCCCGTCACTACCTGAAGTTCCTCGGCGGCGCCGAGAAGATCAACGCGCTCGTCGGGATCGCCCCCGACAACCACGGCACGACCCTCCTCGGCCTCACCAAGCTGCTGCCGTACTTCCCCGGCGTCGAGAAGTTCATCTCCGAGAACACCCCGGGCCTCGCCGACCAGGTCGCCGGATCCCCGTTCATCACCCGCCTCAACGAGGGCGGGGACACGGTCCCCGGCGTCACGTACACGGTCATCGCGACCAAGTACGACGAGGTGGTGACCCCGTACCGCTCCGGCTTCCTCAGCGGTCCGAACGTCACCAACATCGTCATCCAGGACAAGTGCGCCCTGGACCTCTCCGAGCACGTGGCGATCGGGACGGTGGACCGAGTCACGTTCCACGAGGTGGAGAACGCCCTCGACCCGGCCCACGCGACCCCGACCACCTGCCTCTCCGTGATCGGCTAGCGCGCGCTCGGTGCTCAGCGCGCGGCGCGGCGACCGCGGCCCCGACGGGCCGTCCCGAAGAGCACGGCCGCGCCGAGCGCCAGGACGGCGGCGCCACCCATCGCCACGTACGACGTGGTGGCGTCGCCACCGGTCTCGGCGAGCCGCTCGCCCTCACCTGCGGCGGCCGGCTCGTTGGGCGCGGTCGACGCGGCCGGCTCCGAGGCGGCGGGCTCCGAGGGAGCCGCCGGCTGCGAGGTCTCCGGCGCCGCGGCCGTCGCCTCCGCGCCGGTCCCGGCGTGCTGGTCGCCGTGGCCGCCGTGCTCCACGGAGGACTCGTCCGTGCCGGCCTCGATCTCCTCGTCGGTCGGCGCGGACGCCGTCGGGGCGGGCGCGCCGCCGGTGGTGCCGTTGTCCTTGCCGAAGACGACGTCGGAGCAGGTGTAGAACGCCTCGGGGGAGTCGGAGCGCTGCCAGATCGAGTAGATCAGGTGGCGGCCGGACTTGTTCGGGATCGTGCCGTCGAAGACGTAGTCACCGCTCTCCATCCGCGGGTCGGTCACCGTCGCGAACGGCTTGGCCTCCAGGTCCGACCACTTCAGCGGCTTCGAGGGGTCGTAGCCGTCCTTCGTCACGTACAGCTCGAAGGAACCCCGGTGCGGGGCCGTGCCCTTGTAGCGGAAGGTGTGCTTGCCGGCGGCGAGCGTGCTGGCCGGCCAGTCGCCGCGCGCCAGGTCGAGACCCCGGTACTTGTCGTTGCCGGCGCTGCAGAGCTTGCCGTCCGGGATGAGGTCACGGTGCTTGCCGGCGGCGTTGGCGATGTTCACCGCGTTCCAGTCGTAGAACGCCTGCGTCCCGCTCGCCGCCACGGCCGCCTTGCACGCCGCCGACTTCGGGCTCTCCGGACCCTCCGCGTAACACGCGGACACCCGGCTCACCGGGTCCGTCATCGACCCGTGCGCGAAGGCCGGGGCGGTGGCGAGACCCGACAGGGCCAGCACGGCGGTGGCGGTCACGGCAGAGGCGGTGGTACGGCGAGAGACCATGGGGGGACAGCTCCTTCACGAGGGTGGTACGTGGGTGGTACGTGGGGGGACGCACAGCAAGCTAGCCCTCGGGAAGCGCGAAAAAGCCCGTGGAGCGGTCGGGACGGCGATCCTTAGGATCGACTTAAGGCAGAGGAAAGAAGGGCCTGAGAATCGGGCCCCCGAGAGGCCGACCGGAGGCCGGATGACCGACGACACGCCCCTCTTCCGCGAGGGGCTGCGGGCGCTCCCGTACAGCTGGGGACAGTGGCCCGACGAGGAGACCCCCGAGACGTGGGCCCTCGCTCGCGGGGCCCTGGAGGCAGGGCTCCCGCCCGGTCGGCTGGACGGGCCCGAGCCGCGTGTCTACCCGAAGGACAAGTACTTCGCCGACGACGAGGTGCCGCCGGACGACTGGTACTGCCACGAGATCCTGCGCGAGACGGTGGCGGACCTGCCGCGCGCGACCGTCGGGCAGCTGGCCGCCGCCGAGGCCGCCTGCACCGCCGTCGGCCTCGACACCGGTGACTTCCGGGAGGGCCGCTGGACCTGGCGGCTCGCCGGGTTCCTCGTGGAGCCCGCCCTCGACTGGTGCGGCCTCGCCGACGACGTCGACGCCCTCGACCCCTGGTTCCCGGAGCTCGCCGCGCTCTACATCCGCCGCCGGATGGCGGTCGAGCGGGCGACCCTCGCCCTGCTCAACGTCCGCTCCCTGGCCTCGGCCCGTACGGCCCTGAACGCCCTCGCCGTCGACCCGGAGGTGGACCAGGAGACCCGGGAGTGGATCGCGCGCCGGCTCGGCGAGGACGGGGACGAGACCGCGCCCTGACCGGCGCCGGGCCGGGTGCCGCTACCCCAGCCGGCGGTAGCGGCGCTCCGGGCGGCCCGTGCCCCCGTAGCGCAGGGTGATCTCCGCGCGGCCCGTCTCCGCGAAGTACTCCAGGTAGCGACGCGCGCTCACCCGGGAGAGCGCGCCCGCCTCCGCGCACTCCGTCGCCGACAGGCCCTCCGGGTGGGCCCGCAGGATGCCGTCCACCAGCTCCGCCGTGTGGGCCGCGAGGCCCTTCGGGAGTTCGCGCGAGCCCGGCGGGCGGGTGCCGAAGATCTGGTCCACGTCCTCCTGGCGCGCCTCCTCCAGCGCGTCCAGCCGGGTCCGCAGACCGGCCACGTGCCGCAGCTGCTCCTGCAGCGCGCTCTGGTTGAACGGCTTGATCAGATAGTGCAGCGCCCCCGCGCGCAGCGCCGAGCGGATCATGCCCGCGTCCCGCGCCGCCGTGATGAAGAGCGCATCGACGGCGAGACCGGAACCGCGCAGCTCGCGCAGGACGGAGATGCCGTCCATGTCCGGCAGGTAGATGTCGAGCAGGACGAGATCGGGGCGCAGCCGGTCGGCGAGGCGCAGCGCCTCACCGCCGCTGTGCGCGACTCCGACGACGGAGAAACCGTCCACAGTCGACACATAACGGCTGTGCAGCTTCGCGACCATGAAGTCGTCGTCGACCACCAGCACCTTCGTCACGCCGACACGCTAGGTCGCGACCACAAGGACCACAACGTCCGTTGATTGCGGAAGAGAGACAGGTTCTTAACGCGCGGGCAACATGTGGGCCACTTCACACACCTATCGAGAGGCGGCACACGTGCGTCTGCGCACCCCCCTCGCCCTGCTCGGGGCCGCGCTGCTGGTGTTGGTGGGGCCGCCCCTGCTCTCCGCCGGCGGCGGCTCCGACACCGGCACCCAGATCCCCGGACTGCGCTTCATGGTCCCCAACACCCCCGGCGGCGGCTACGACATCACCGCCCGCACCGCGGCGAAGAACGCCGAGGACGCCGGTCTGACCACCGACATCGAGGTCTTCAACCTGCCCGGCGCCGGCGGCACCGTCGGCCTGACCCGGCTCGTCGGCGAGCACGGCAACGGCAAGCTCGCCATGTCCATGGGCCTCGGCGTCGTCGGCGCGGTCCACACCAACAAGACCCCGAAGACCCTCGCCGACACCACCCCGATCGCCCGCCTCACCATGGAGCCCGACATCGTGGTGGTCGGAAAGAACTCCCCGTACAAGACCATCCAGGACCTGCTCACCGCCTGGAAGAAGGACCCCGGCAAGCTGCCCGTCGGCGGCGGCTCCTCGCCCGGCGGCCCCGACCACCTCGCCCCGATGCTGATGGCCCAGGCCGCCGGCATCGCGCCGAAGAGCGTCAACTACATCCCCTTCGACGGCGGCGGCGAGCTCCTCGCCTCCATCCTCGGCGACAAGGTCGCCTTCGGCGTCTCGGGCGTCGGCGAGTACCTCGACCAGATCGAGTCCGGCGAGCTGCGGCTGCTCGCGGTCACCGGGCCCGAGCGGGTCCCCGGGCTCGACGCCCCCACCCTGCGCGAGGCCGGGCTCGACACCGAGTTCATCAACTGGCGCGGGATCGTCGCCCCGCCCGGCCTCTCCGACGCCGAACGCGACAAGCTCGTCGGCCTCGCGACCGAGCTGCACGCCTCCCCGCAGTGGCGCGAGTCGCTGAAGAAGAACGGCTGGAACGACGCCTTCCTGCCCGGCGAGGAGTTCGGCGCCTTCCTCGCCGCGCAGGACAAGCAGGTCGCCTCCGTACTGAAGGAGCTGGGACTGTGACGACCACCGACACCGACACCGACACCCCGTCCATCGACAAGGCGGGTAGCCGCTCCTGGCTGCGCGAGCACTCCGAACTCGGCGTCGGCCTGCTCCTCTTCGCCCTCGGCGTCCTCGTCCTGACCGACGCCCTCACCATGACCGTCGACCTCGCCCAGCGCGGACCGGTCGGCCCCAGGACCGTGCCCGTGGTCGTCGGCACCGGCCTGCTCGTCGTCGCCGTCCTGCTCGCCGTCGACGTCCTGCGCGGCGGCCGGGGCGAGTCCGAGGGCGGCGAGGACGTCGACCTCTCCGAGCCGAGCGACTGGCGCACGGTCCTGCTCCTCGCCGGGGTCTTCCTCGGCTTCGCCGTCCTCATCGGGCCCGTCGGCTTCCCCGTCTCCGGAGCCCTGCTCTTCTGGGGCGCGGCGTACGCCCTCGGCAGCCGCCACCTCCACCGCGACCCGCTGATCGCCGCCGGACTGTCGCTCCTCACCTACGTCGTCTTCAACAACCTGCTCGGAGTTCCGCTGCCCGGCGGCCCGCTGATGGGAGTGCTCTGACCCATGGACTCACTCAACTCCCTGATCGACGGCTTCGGTACGGCCCTCACCCCGATGAACCTGCTGTGGGCCGCGATCGGCGTGCTCCTCGGCACCGCCATCGGCGTCCTGCCCGGCATCGGCCCCGCCATGGCGGTCGCCCTGCTGCTCCCGGTGACGTACGGACTCGAACCGACCGGCGCCTTCATCATGTTCGCCGGTATCTACTACGGAGCCATGTTCGGCGGCTCCACCACCTCGATCCTGCTCAACACCCCCGGCGAGAGCGCGGCCGTCGTCGCCGCCCTCGAGGGCAACCCGATGGCCAAGGCCGGCCGGGGCGCGCAGGCGCTCGCGGCCGCCGCCATAGGCCACTTCACCGGCGGCATGATCGGCACGCTGCTGCTCGTCGCGCTCGCCCCGACCGTCGCCGCGCTCGCCGTCGACATCGGTGCGCCCGACTACTTCGCCATCATGGTCCTCGCCTTCATCGCGGTGACCTCCGTCCTCGGCTCCTCCCGGATCCGCGGACTCGCCTCGCTGCTCATCGGCCTCACCCTGGGCCTGGTCGGCCTCGACCAGATGACCGGGCAGCAGCGCCTCACCTTCGGCTCGCTGCAGCTCGCCGACGGCATCGACGTCGTCATCGTCGCGGTCGGCCTCTTCGCCATCGGCGAGGCCCTCTGGGTCGCCGCGCACCTGCGCCGCACCGCGGGCGAGGCCATCCCGGTCGGCCGGCCCTGGCTCGGCCGGGACGACGTGCGGCGCACCTGGAAGTCCTGGCTGCGCGGCCCCGTCATCGGCTTCCCGTTCGGCGCGATCCCGGCCGGCGGCGCGGAGATCCCGACGTTCCTGTCGTACGTCACCGAGAAGCGGCTCTCCAAGCACAAGGACCAGTTCGGCAAGGGCGCCATCGAAGGCGTCGGGGGCCCCGAGTCCGCCGCCTCGGCCTCCGCCGCCGGAACGCTCGTCTCGATGCTGACCCTCGGCCTGCCGACGACCGCCGTCGCCGCCGTGATGCTCGCCGCCTTCCAGCAGTACGGCATCCAGCCGGGACCGCTGCTCTTCGAACGCGAACCCGAGCTGGTCTGGGGCCTGATCGCCTCGCTCTTCGTCGGCATGGTCCTGCTGCTCGCGCTGAACCTGCCGCTCGCGCCCGTCTGGGCCAAGCTGCTGCGCATCCCGCGCCCGTACCTCTACGCCGGCATCCTCTTCTTCGCGGCCGTCGGCGCGTACGCGGTCGGCGGTGAGGCGCTGGACCTGGTCATCCTGCTGATCATCGGCCTGATCGGCTTCGGCATGCGACGGTACGGACTGCCCGTCCTGCCCGCCGTCATCGGCGTGATCCTCGGCCCGGCCGCCGAACAGCAGCTCCGCCGCGCCCTGCAGATCAGCGACGGCTCGCTGACCGGCCTGGTCAACACCCCCTTCTCGGTGGCCGTCTACGCGGTCGTCGCACTCCTGCTGGCCTGGCCCCTGCTGAAGAAGGTGATCGTCCGCCGCCGTAACGTGTCGGCATGACCGACGACATCCGCCCCGCAGAGCCGAGCGACGTTCCGCGCGTGAAGGCCGTCACCGACGCGGCCTACCACCACTACATCGAGCGGATCGGTCTCGTGCCGGCCCCGATGGAGGCGGACCACGCTGCGGACGTGGCGGCGGGGAGGGTGTTCGTCGCCGGTGACCCGGTGGTCGGCCTCGTGGTCCTCAGGACCGAGGCCGACCACCTGTACCTCGACAACATCGCCGTCCACCCCGACGCCCAGGGCACCGGCCTCGGCCGCCGTCTGCTTGCCTTCGTGGAGTCCCGCGCCCGCGCGCTCGGCCTGCCCGAGGTCCGGCTGCTCACCAACGCGATGATGTGGGAGAACCAGAAGATGTACGAGCGGTACGGCTACGAGCTGGTCGAGCGCCGCGTGGACGGACCGTACGATCGTATGCACTACCGCAAGCGCCTCAACTCGCCCCCGATAGGGTGAGTTTCGGCCAGCTCATGGCGTGATCCGGTATCCCTGGCGGGCGATACACCCCCCACCCCGAAGGGATCATTCCTCATGCGCTTCCGCCTCGCCCTCTCCGCCGGCACCCTGCTCGTCGCGGCCGCCGCCGGCACCGCCCAGGCGGCCCCGGCCGACGCCCTCTCCGTCGACGCGTACGGCACCGTCGCCGCCGACGGCACGGTCACCCTCTCGGGCACCTACCGCTGCCTCGACGACAGCGCGGGCCCGGTCTTCGTCTCCAGCACGCTGGTCCAGCAGGACCGTTCCGCCGGTATCGGCGGCACGCGCGCCGTCTGCGACGGCCAGGTCCACGACTGGACCAACTCGGGCGTGGTGAAGGAGCCCGCCTACCGGTCCGGAGTCGCCCAGGTGAAGGCGACCCTCATGCAGCTCACACCCTCGGGCCCGCTGGGCGTGCCGATGCCCGCCTTCCTCGCTACGGAGGAGACGGACGTCATCCTCGGCTGACACCGCCCCCGGGTGACACCGCCCCCGGCCGACACCGTCCTCGACTGCGGCCGGGGGACGCCGGCGTCACCGGTCCGGCAGACCGGCGAGCAGCCGCACCAGCCCCTCGCGGCCCAGGTGTTCGAGCTCGTCGAGGGCGCCGACGGCGCGGGCCGCCGCCTCCGGGTCGGCGGCGGCCAGGCCGCTCGCCGCGAACTCGTCCTCGTCGAGACGCAGCACCTCGCTGCCGTCCGCCGACACCCACAGATCCAGGTCCAGGTCCTCGACCACGACCTCGGAGCCGCCGACGACGGACGGCCGGGTGATGTCGCAGTACCAGCCCTTGAGCGTGCCGTCCGAGGACCGGACCTCCTTGACCGCGTACCAGCGGTCGCGCCAGTAGTGCTCCACGAACACGTCGCCCGGCTCGAACCGCACGAACCCGAAGTCCCGTACGCCTTCGGCCGCCCAGGGCGCGCGTACGGTCAGCCGCGCGCCGTCGTCGGCCACGACCTCGGCGGGATACCGGATCTTCGTCCGCCCCGCCTTGACGAGCACCACCTCAACCGAGCGCCCTGACATGGCGCACCTCCGTCGCACAGATCTCGTAACCGAACCACTCGTTGATCGCCAGCATCGGCCCGTTGCCGGCGTCGTTCCCGGTGAACGCCTCCGTGCAGCCCGCCGCGCGCGCCCGGTGCAGGGAGTCGTTCTTGGCGAGCTTGGCCAGGCCCCGGCCCCGGAAGGCAGGGTCGGTGCCGGTCATCCCCGTGCTGTAGCGCCCCGAGCCGTCGGTCTGGGCGGCGCTGAACGCGGCCGGGCGACCGTCGACCACGGCGACCGTGGTCAGCTCGGCGTCGAAGAGCGGGTGGTGCCACGTGGTCGCCAGCCAGTGCTCGTAGTCCGTCAGTTCGGCACCGACGTCACCCGGCTCGTCGGCCGTGGTCACCGCGTCGAGCGCGAACAGCGGACGGGGGTCGGCGGCGAAGGAGGCGGCGGTCCGCAGCTCGACACCGGACGGCGGAACCTGGAGCGGCGGCAGTTCGGCGGACGCGAGGTCGAGCCGGAGGAAGTGCGCGGAGCGGCGGGCCTCGTAGCCGTGCCGCTCGGCGAAGGCCCGGAACTCCGGCGCGTCGAGCACCCAGCTGTAGAGGGTGGTGGCCCCGCACTGCGCGAGATGCTCCTCCGACGCCCGTACCAGCAGCGTGCCCGCGCCCAGGCCGCGCTTCTCCGGGTGGACGTAGACATTGACCGAACCGACCCCGGGCTCGGGCGCGTCGTGCGCGACGCGGAGCTGGGCCGTGCCGACGACCTCCCCGTCGACCTCGGCGACCAGCGGGCGCGCGTGCGCGTCGGGATGGGCGTGCGCCCAGTCGTACGCGACCTGGGTGCCACTGGCGAGCATGTAGGGGAGCGCCGCACGCCGGACACGGGCGAAGTCCTCGGCGTCCTCGGGGCGTACATCTCGGACGATCACAGTCATGGTGCCGCACGCTATGCGCGGGAGTGGCGCGGCCGCCTCCCATTTTCCCCCGCGGCGGGGGGAGAATCGGCGGGTGACATTGCGAATCACCATGGACACGGGCTCCTCGACCGCCCCGTACGAACAACTCCGCGCCCAGATCGCGGAACGCGCCCGCTCGGGAGCGCTGCCGGTCGGCTACAAGCTTCCGACGGTACGGGGCCTGGCGGAGGACCTCGGCCTGGCGGCGAACACGGTCGCCAAGGCGTACAAGTCGCTGGAGGCGGACGGCGTCATCGAGACGCGCGGCCGCCTCGGCACGTTCGTCGCGGCGGCCGGCGACGCGGCGGCCCGCCTCGCGGCGAGCGCGGCGGCGACGTACGCGGCGGAGGCGAAGCGTCTCGGCCTGAGCCGGGAGGCGGCGACGGCGGCCATCTCGGACGCCCTGCGGGCGACGTACGGCAGCTGATCCGGTCGTACGGCGGCTGATTCCGGCGTACGGCAGCTGACCCGGCGGGTCCTACAGGTACAGCCCCGACTCCGGGGCCCGGGACTCCGGGATGCCGGCGGGCGACGTGCCGCGGCGCAGGGCGTACAGCTCCGCGAGCGTCGCGCCGTCCCGCCCGACCCCGTCCTCCGTCCCCAGCCACCCCACGGCCTCCGCCCGCGTGAGACCGCCCACTTCGAGCCGGGCCAGGCACCGGCCGGGGCGGACCACGGCGGGGTGGAGCCGCTCCAGGTCCTCGTTGGTGGTGACGCCGACGAGGACGTTGCGGCCCTGGCCGAGCAGCCCGTCCGTGAGGTTCAGGAGCCGGGACAGGGCCTGCCCCGCCGTGTTCTTCGCCTCGCCGCGGATCAGCTCGTCGCAGTCCTCCAGGAGCAGCAGCCGCCACCGGCCCTTCGCCGTGCCCTCGTCCTCGCCGATCGCGATGTCCATCAGATAGCCGACGTCGTTGAAGAGCCGCTCCGGGTCGAGGACGCAGTCCACCTGACACCAGTCCCGCCAGGAGCGGGCCAGCGTGCGCAGCGCGGAGGTCTTGCCGGTCCCCGGCGGCCCGTGGAGCAGCAGCAGCCGGCCGGCGATGTCGTCGGGGGTGACCTTCATCAGCCGGTCCAGCGCATCGGCCACCGGCGCCGTGTAGTTGGGCCGGATCTCCTCCCACGTCCCGGCGCTGATCTGCCGGGTCGTGCGGTGCGGGCCGCGCCGCGGCGACACGTACCAGAAGCCCATCGTCACGTTCTCGGGCTGCGGCTCGGGCTCGTCCTTCGCCCCGTCCGTCGCCTCCCCGAGGATCCGTTCCGCGAGCTCGGGCTCCGTCGCGGTGACGGTGACGTCCGCGCCCCGGTTCCAGCGCGAGACGAGCAGCGTCCAGCCCTCGCCCTCGGCGAGGAGGGCGGAGCGGTCGTCGTCCTTGGCGGCGCGCAGCACCTTCGCCCCGGCGGGCAGCAGCGTCGCGGCGGGCTTCACCCGGTCCAGGGTCGTGCTCTGCGCGTGCGGCTGCTCGCCGGTGGTGAACCGGCCGAGGAAGAGCGCGTCGATGACGTCCGAGGGCGAGTCGCTGTCGTCGACGGTGAGGCGGACGGGCAGCGCCCGATGCGGCTCGGAGGGCTCGGACGGCTCAGGCGGCTCGGATGGCCCGGACGGCTCGGATGGCGTGGCAGACATGGCGACCATGATCCGGCAACGGGGGAGGGCCCGCACCAGGTTTTGGCAGGAAGGAAAGGGCCGATCGGACTTTGCGGACAAAGGCCTGTCGGCCCTGCAAAGAGGGACTTTCGACCCTGCTTACCTGCTCTTTACCTCTGTTTGGATCTTGCAGGTCAACCAAAGTTGATCAGGCCCGCGCCCGCTGGAACGGCGGTCGCGGACCTGTCGTTCGAGCAAGGACCTGCATGTCGTCGATACGGCGTAGATTTTCCGGATCCATCGCGGTGGGGGGCGTTTCGGCGCTGACTGCGCTCGCTCTGCTCGGCGCGGCCACCCCGGCCCTGGCGGCGGAGCCCGAACAGGACAAGGCAGCACAGGACCAGGCGGTACGGGACGCCGTACGCGCGAAGAACCCGCTCGGCGGGACCGTGACCGAGGCCGTCACCGCGGAATCGGCCCTGCTCGCCGCCCAGGTGTACGACCGGCGGATCGAGGTCCTCGACCGCCGGACCGAGACCAGCACCACCTGGGCCAACCCCGATGGCACGCTGACCAGCACGGTCTCCGGCGGCCCCGTCCGCATGCTCAAGGACGGCACCTGGACCGACGTGGACGCCACGTTGCGCCGCCAGGCCGACGGCACCGTCGAGGCCGAGGCGCACCCCGGTGAGCTGAAGCTGGCCGGACCCGGCGGCGCGCGGGCCCGCTCCGCCCGCGCTGCGGCCGAGGCGCCCGCCTCCGCCGCCCGCGACCTCATCACCCTCGGCACCGGCGACCAGTCGATCGGCGTCCAGTGGAAGGGCGGACTGCCCGCTCCGGTCCTCGACGGGCCCAAGGCCACCTACCCCGACGCCGTCCCGGGCGCGGACCTCGTGGTCGACGCCACCCGCACCGGCTTCGAGCAGTTCCTCAGCCTCAAGCAGCGGCCGGCCGACGGGGCCGCCCCGATGACCCTGCCCCTGCGGATCCCGGGCCTGACCGCCACCCAGCAGCCGGACGACTCGGTCGTGTTCGCCGACCGGGAGAGCGGCGAGCCGGTCGCCACCATGCCCGCGCCCGTCATGTGGGACGCGCAGGTGGACGAGCGCTCCGGGGAGCGCAAGCGCACCGCCCGGGTGCCGATGACGGTCGTCCAGGACGGGGACACGGTCGAACTGCGGCTCACCCCCGACCGGGCCTTCCTCGCCGACCCCGCCACGAAGTACCCGGTGACCGTCGACCCGGCCACCGACACCCTCTCGGTGCTCTTCGACACCTTCGTGCAGGGCGGTGACACCACCGACCAGTCGGCCTCCACCGACCTCAAGATCGGCTGGCCCGGCGACTACGCGGGCAGCACCAAGCGCACCGCCCGCTCCTTCCTCACCTGGGAGACCGGCCAGTTCGCCGACGCGCTGGTCACCGACGCCAAGCTGTCGCTGTACAACTACCACTCCTGGTCCTGCGAGAAGCGCGGCTGGGAGGTGTGGGCGGCCGACCCGGCCGACACCTCCAGCCGCTGGACCAAGCAGCCCGCGCTGCGCCAGAAGTTCGCCACCTCCACCGAGACCCGCAGCAGCACCTGCAACAACGCGGGCCGGGTGACCGCCGACGTCACCGAACTGGCGAAGACCTGGGCGAGCGCCAAGGCGGCGACCGGCTCGGTGGCCCTCAAGGCCGTCGACGAGTCGGACACGTACGCCTGGAAGCGCTTCTACTCCTCGGAGACGACGGAGGACAAGGTCCCGCAGCTGACGGTCACCTTCAACTACCGTCCCAAGAACGGCGCCAACCTCCAGGCCGGCACCCCGTTCTACAGCGAGGGCGGCGTCTACAAGGTCAACAGCCTGACCCCCACGCTCCGATTCACCACCGAGGACGTCAACGAGGACGACCAGGTCCAGGGCACCTTCGAGGTCAAGGACAAGGCGACCGGCGAGGTCGTCGCCCTCTTCAACGCCCCGTTCGTGCGCTCCGGCGAGACGGCCTCCGCGAAGGTCCCGGCCGGCAAGCTGGCCACCGGCCGCGCGTACACCTTCCGCACGACGACCTACGACGGCCAGCACTACGCCAACGGCTGGTCGGACCCGGTGACCTTCACCGTGGACACCTCCTGGCGGCCGGGCCCGGCCATCGACGCCTTCGGGGCGGCCAACGCGGCCCTCGACGCCGCCGACATCACCCCCGCGACCACCAGTGACACCCGGTTCGCGGCCATCGCCGAGACGGCGACCGGCACCGTGACCGTGCCCTGGGACTCCCAGGGCCGCATCGAGGTCAAGCCGGACGACATCCCCGCGGTCGGCATCGGGACCGGCGCCGGCCCGCAGCGCGGCGTCAACGTCAACGGCAGCGTGGTCCACGCCGACGCCGCCTCCTCGGTGGACACCGTCGTCCAGCCCACCCTCGCCGGTGGCAGCCGCACGCTCCAGGTCATCAAGAACGCCGCCGCGCCGCGTGAGTACCGGGTCCCCCTCAGCCTCGCCCCGGGTTCGAGCCTGCGACAGCAGCCGGACGGGTCGATCGTGATCGTCTCGTCCGACCCGAACGAGCCGGTCGCGGCGATCAACGCCCCCTGGGCGAAGGACGCGCACGGCAAGCCGGTGCCCACCTCGTACCGCCTTGACGGTCAGACCCTGATCCAGACGGTGAGCTTCGACGCGAACACCGCGTTCCCCGTCGTCGCCGACCCGTGGTGGAACCCCTTCAGCTGGAAGTGGAAGAAGATCGGCAGGGTCGTCAAGAACGCCGCCAAGAAGTGCGGCGTCGGCGCCCTCGCCGCCTACGTGCCCGTCCAGTCGCACCACGTCTCCGTCAACATTCAGCGCGCCCGCGCCGGACTGCGGATGGTCAAGTTCGCGGGCGGTCCCTGGGGCTACGTCTCCGTGGCGGCCGCGGGCTGCCTGATGGGCCAGCTGTCATGACCCGCGGGCAGGGCCGGCGGGATTCCCTCGGGTGGACCGGGGCCCCGGGCCCCGGCGGCCGGCCGGCGGCCGTGCTCGATCTGCTCGTCATGATCGTCGTCCTGACGGTGGTCGCCCTCAGCCTGCGCACGTTCACCACCCTGCCCACCTGGGCGGCCATCGCGATCGGCGCCTTCACGGCGGCCGGCGCGACCCGCCTCCACCTGGGCGCGCGGGTCGTCCGCGCCCTGGGCCGTCGCCGCTGACGGCGGGCGGCCCGACGCAGGGAGGCCGTACCGGACACCGCTCCGGTACGGCCTCCGGCCGTTTCCCGCCGCGCCTCAGACCGCGAGCCTGCCCGCCGCCCGCGCCGCGCCCCGGGCCCTGCGGACCACGGCGTACCCCTTGGTCAGCACCCGGTCCGCCGCGAACGTCCGGCCGATCGCCCGGCCCTCCACGAGCCGGGCGAACTCCTCGATCCCGGTGGAGCGCCGCACGGTCAGCCGTTCCAGGGCGTACGGTCCCTGGCGGCGCCGCGCGACGCCGTTGCCCACCGCGAGCGCCTGGGCGTAGCCGGCCGCCCGGACCGTGCGGCGGACGCGGCGGTCGGAGTAGCCGTACGGGTAGGCGAAGGAGACCGGCGCCCGGCCCAGCTCCTCGCGCAGGATCTCCTTGCAGCGCAGGGTCTCGTACCAGAGCCGCCGGTCGTCGACCTGGTCGAGCTGCGGGTGGCTGTGGCTGTGGCCGCCGATCTCCGTACCGGCGGCGGCCAGTTCGCGCACCTGGGCCCAGTCGAGCATGGTGTCCAGGGCCCCGCCCTCGTCGTACGCGCCGCGCAGCCAGCCGGTCGAGACGAACACCGTCGACGCGAAGCCGTGCTTGGCGAGCACGGGCAGCGCGTGCCGGTGCACGCCTTCGTAGCCGTCGTCGAAGGTGATCAGGACGGGGCGCGCGGGCAGCGGACCACCCGTGCGCCACGCCTCGGCCAGCTCCGCCGTGGTCAGCGGGGTCAGCCCGCGGTCGGCCACGACCTCCATCTGCGCGGCGAACGCCTCGGGGGAGACGGACAGCCGGTGCGCGGCCGGAGCCGGTTCGTGGCCGACGGCGTGGTACATCAGGATCGGTACCGGATCGTTCACGCGGCCACCTCGGGCGCGGACTGCGCGGGCGCACCGGTGGGCTCCGCCGGCGTCGCGTCGGCGGACTCCGGCAGTCGCGGGATCGGGCCCGAGGAGAACGTCACCCCGCCCCCGCGCACCCGTAGCGCCGCCCGTACGTAGCCGCCCGCCGTGATCGCCACGCCCGCCACGATCGCGCCGGCCCGGCCCGCGCCGCCCGGTCGCCCGAGCAGCGCGTCGCGCAGACCGCGTACGACTCCGGCTGGCAACACCCTTGTGGTGTACCGCCGTTCGGCCTCCAGACCCTTGCCCGCGCCGACGCTCCTGGAGACGAGCGCCTTGGAGAGGCCCTCGGCGTAGGTCCGGGTGCGGAAGTAGCCGAAGCGCTCGCGTACGGCCGGGACCTTGTGGTGGATCACGGCCCGGTCGTCGATCAACAGGACGGCCTCCGGCAGGACTTGGGAGAGCCGTATGCAGAGCTCGGTCTCCTCGCAGCCGAGCGGCCGCCGGTCGCCGTCCCGCCCGATGCCGGTGGCGAAGCCGCCCGCGGCGTCGAAGGCCGTACGCCGGAAGGAGGCGTTGCCGCCCAGCACGTTCCGCACCCGGACCCGTCCGGGCGGGAGCCCGCGGTACGTGCAGCCGACGACCCAGTCGAACTCCTCGGGGAACCAGTCGGGCCGTCGGCCGGAGGCCCAGGCGGGCAGGGTCCGGCCGCCGACCGCCATGACGTGCGGGTCGTCGTAGCCCGAGGCCAGGTACCGCAGCCAGTCCCGCTCGGCCACGGCGTCGTCGTCGAGGAAGGCCACGAACTCGGTGCGGGACGCGGCGATTCCGGTGTTGCGTCCGGAGGACAGGCCGCGGGGGCCCGCGTTGGCGAGCACCCGCACCTCCTCTCCGTGGACGGAGCCGTCCGTGCCGTCCGCGAACCGCCGGTTCAGCCGCGCCAGGAGCCGCTCGTTGTGGTCGACCACGAGCAGGATCTCCCGGGCCGGCCGCGACTGGTTCCGTACGGAGTCGACCGCCGCGAGGATGTCCTCCCAGCGCTCCTCCGTGTAGACGCAGATCACGACGGAGAACTGCCGACCGTTCAAGAGGTCTCTCCCCGGGGGACGTTGACCGAGAAGGCGGTCGGCCGACGGCGCGCCGCGCGTCTCACGCCCTTCTCCTTGAGGATGACCTTGAGCACCCGGATGCCGTCGCGCACGGCGTTGAGGTTGCTGACGCCGTGGATGCGCAGGTACTCGTGGCTGGGCACCTCCTGGACCTTGAGGCCGGCCTTGACGACCCGGATGTTGATCAGGGTCTCGATCTCGAAGCCGGTGCAGTCCAGGGTGACCTTGTCGAGGCAGTGCCGCCAGAAGGCGTTGTAGCCGTAGCAGAGGTCGGTGTAGCGGGCCCCGAACTTGCGGTTGACCAGGGCGCACAGCGCCCAGTTGCCGAGCCGGCGGATCGGCGTCATGTCGTCGGTGCCGCCGCCGTTGGCGAAGCGGGAGCCCTTGGCGAAGTCGGCGCCGCCGACGAGCGCCGAGACGTAGGAGACGATCTCCTGGCCGTCGGCCGAGCCGTCGGCGTCGACCATCACGATGATGTCGCCGGTGCAGGCGGCGAAGCCGCTGATCAGCGCGTCGCCCTTGCCCTTGCCGACCTGCTTGACGACCTTGACGTCGGGCCGGAGTTCGCGGGCCACGTGCACGGTGTCGTCGGTGGAGTTTCCGTCGACGAGAACGACTTCGTGGATCCAGTCCGGCAGGGACTTGAAGACGTAAGGAAGATTTTCTGCTTCGTTCATCGCGGGGATGACCACGCTCACCGGCGGTGTGATGGCCAAATGCGAGGTGATCGCCTTGTATTGCGCGGCTATTCTGCGGTGATCGCTCTGCTCCACCGCTTCATGGCTGCCGACGGCCGGGCGCAGGAATGAGCTCATGATGGTGTTTCCCTCTCGTCCGGTGGACCGCCCACCCCCGGGCTGTCCCGTGGTCTGTCCGGTTACGAAAGGGGGGTCCCCACCCCGTCCGAGCAGCGACGATCGCCGTTCGGGCATGGGTGGGTGGCATCTCAGACCGCGCGGCACGCGACCCGGACGCGCGCTTGCGCGCACGCCGGACCAGCACCCCCCTACCGCGCCCCGCCCCGGCCCTTCGCGTCGCTTGAGCCCTCCCCTGAGCTGTAGCGCGACGGGTCGAAGCGGGTGAGATGTACGACGGTATTGATGAATGCGACTGTATGGCAAGCCCTGGATCTGATGCTCCCGTTTCCGGTAATTGCCGGTCCTTGTGCGGTCGGTTACGGAAGCGTCCCGATCGTCATTTTGCAATCCGCTTTTCTGGTGGTGTTGTTGAGGTCGAATGGAACTCCTGAATATGGTTGTGCGAATTCTTTTCGACGGATGATCCATCAGGTGGCTTGATCTCGACGGTCGCTGACGGGTGGTCGGCAACATCTCGCCAAAACTTCTTGGCATGGACACTTCCAACAAGCCGGGATCGGCTGCTACTACCTAGTAGCGCAGTGATCCTGCTACAGGGAGATTCCATGAAACTGACCCGATTCGCGGCACTCTCGTCCTCACTCCTGCTCGGCGCCGTCCTCGCCCTCACCGGGGCGGGAGCCGCTCAGGCCGCAGAAGCCGCCGCCGTCGACTACGTGGCGCTCGGCGACTCGTACTCCTCCGGCGTCGGAGCCGGCAGCTACGACAGCGCCAGCGGCGACTGCAAGCGCTCCACGAAGGCCTTCCCCGTCCTCTGGAAGAACGCGAACGCACCCTCGTCGTTCGCGTTCACGGCATGCTCGGGCGCCCGAACGGGTGATGTCACGAGCGGTCAGCTCGGACCCCTCTCCACCGCCACCGACCTGGTCTCCGTCACGATCGGAGGCAATGACGCCGGCTTCGCCGACGTCATGACCACCTGCGTCCTCCAGTCGGAGTCCGCCTGTATCGACCGAGTGAATCAAGCCAAGGCGTACGTCGCGAGCACCCTGCCCGGCAAGCTCGACTCGGTGTACGCGGCCATCAGAGCCAAGGCCCCGAACGCCCGGGTCGTCGTCCTCGGCTACCCCCGCTTCTACAAGCTCGGCGGCAGCTGCGTCGCCGGACTGAGCGAGAACGAACGGCGCGCCATCAACGAGGGCTCGGACGTCCTCAACGAGGCCACCGCCAAGCGCGCGGCCGACCACGGCTACACCTTCGCCAGCGTGGTCCCCGCCTTCACCGGCCACGAGATCTGCTCCAGCGCGTCCTGGCTGCACAGCGTCAACTGGCTCAACATCGGTGAGTCGTACCACCCCACCGCCGCCGGCCAGTCCGGTGGCTACCTGCCCAGCTTCAGGGCTGTGGCGTAGGTGTAGCGGTCGGCGTCGCCGAACCACTCGGGTGGGTGGCCCCGCCGGTCGGGGTCACCTGCTCGCAGGTCACCGAGAACTCCACCCGGTTCGAGCGCTTCTCGACCGGAGCGCGCACCTCCATCCGGATCCGGTCGCGCCAGGTGCCACCCGCCCGGTGCGTCGACTCCGTGTGCTCTACGTTCTTCTCCTGGGGCCCGCCCGCCGGGAACTCCAGCGTCCGCCAGCCCTGTTCCGCCGAACTCTCCCCGCTGTCCGTGACCCAGCGGTACTCCACCGACGTAGGCGTCCGGCCCACCGTGAGCGTGGCGGTGAAGGCCGGTGCCCGGTGCTCGGCCGGCGGGCAGGCGCCGCTGTAACTGCCGCGCACGGCCCGCACGTACACCAGGACCGTGGTGGGCGGCGCCGTGGTGGTGGCCGTCGCGGTCGTGCGGGTCGGCGTCGGTGCCGCAGTGGTCGCCGCGGTGGGGGAGCCGGTCGGAGGCGCACCCGTCGTCGGTGGGCTCGACACCGGAGCGCCGCCCCCGCCGTCGCGGTCCTGGTTCCGCAGCAGCGCGTACGTGAGTCCGCCCACGGCGAGCAGCAGCAGCGCCACCCCCGTGGCGAGCACGGCCACGGCCCGCCCGGACCGCTCCTGGGAGGCCGGATCGTCGTGCCGCGCCGGCGTCGGCAGGGGGAGCGGCGGCGTGGGGCTCGGGGGCGCGCTCCGGGGCGCGGGCCCGCCCTGCTCCCCCTCGGGAGGCCGGCCGCCCGCGCCGTACGGCTCCGAGCGCACCGGTCCCGAACGGGGCGCACCGCCCGCGCCGACCAGCCTCAACTGCCGCTCGGCCGACTCCGCCCCGAGCCGCTCGCCCGGATCCTTGCGCAACAGGCCCTCGATGACCGGGGCGAGCGCTCCCGCCCTGCGCGGCGGCGGCAGTTCCTCGTCCACGACGGCGCGCAACGTGGCCAGGGGCGTGTCCTGGCGGAACGGCGAACCGCCCTCCACCGCGGCGTAGAGCAGCACCCCGAGCGACCACAGGTCCGAGGGCGGGCCGGGTGTGCGGCCCAACGCCCGCTCGGGGGACAGGAATTCGGGGGAGCCGATCAGCTCGCCCGTCATCGTCAGCGGGGACGTCCCCTCCACCGCCGCGATCCCGAAGTCGGTCAGCACGACCCGGCCGTCGTTGGCGAGCAGGACGTTGCCCGGCTTCACGTCCCGGTGCAGCACACCGGCCTCGTGCGCCGCGCGCAGCGCCGCGAGAACCTCGGCGCCGATCAGCGCGGCGCGCCGCGCCGGCATCGGCCCCTCCGCGTCGAGGACGTCGGACAGGGTCAGCCCGTGGATCAGCTCCATCACGATCCAGGGGCGGCCGTCCTCGGTGACCACGTCGTAGACGGTCACCACGTTCCGGTGGGTGATCCGGGCCGCCGCCCAGGCCTCGCGCTCCAGGCGCGCGTACAGCCGCCGCTCGTCGGGGCCGCTCAGCCCCGCGGGGGCGCGGACCTCCTTCACGGCCACGTCACGGCCGAGCGCCTCGTCCCTGGCGCGCCAGACCGTGCCCATGCCGCCCTGCCCCAGGACGTCCAGGAGCCGGTACCGCCCCGCGATCACGGTCATGGCGTTCCCCGTCCGTCGTCGGCCTCGGTGGTCCATTTCTGCCCCCGGGCCGCGGACTTCGAACACGGCGTGGAGAACGTGGAGTGATCTTGGTGGCGGAGATCACACACCGTCAGGTGGCGACAGACGGCGGCCGTGGGCGCAGGATGGTTCGTGACGGTTCGGCAGGTGTTCGAGCCCTGTCCAACTCACCCTGAAATCAGATGGATTCGGACAGTAGTCGTCAACCCCCGTACGAGTGTGGTGAATCCTGCCGTCGGGATACACGAGTGTCACAGCGGAGCGATAGGGTTAACCTGCCCGGGCCGGGTGCCCTCGTTAGGGTGGGGAGTCTCATGGAACAGATAGCAATGCGCAGCAGGCCGCGAGTGCCTGCCATCACATGCGGGAGCAGTGCGACCAGTTCGCGGCTCGACCGTCATCTCGCGGTGCTCGGCGGCCCCGTCGTGCCCCAGCGCGAGGCGGCCGAGGCGACGCTGCTGATGCGCGAGCTGACCTCGCGCGACGCCACGCACACCCGTCGTCACAAGAGCGCGCGCGTCTCGCTCTTCGCCCCCCTCCGTCGCCTCCGCCGGAGCCTCTTCGGCAGCCGGGGCTGAGGACGAAGGACCGACCGGTGGGGGTGTGAGCCCTCGTTCCGCCGAGGCGGAGCGAGGTGGGCTTTCACCCCGGGTGACGGTGCTCCCACCCCGCGGTGCGCCCACCCCGTCGGGCGTCACGCCACGACACCGTCCGCCCGTAGCGCCCGAAGCTCCTCCGGGGGAACGCCCAGTTCCCCCAGTACGACGTCCGTGTCGTCGCCAAGACCCGGCACACGCCCCATCGGTGCGTCCGGCCCGTCCGGGAACGTGACCGGCGGCACGAGCGTCCTCAGCGGCCCCACCGGCGAGCCCATCTCACGCCACCGCTCCCGCGCCGCGAGCTGCGGATGGGCCGCGAGGTCCGCCACCGTGTTCAACCGCGCGCACGCGATCCCCGCCGTGTCGAGCCGCGCCAGCGCCTCCGCCGCCGTCAGCGGCGCGAGGGCTGCGGCCACCACCGCGTCCGTCGCCGCGCGGCCCGCCACCCGGGCCGTGTTCGTCGCGAACGCCGGATCCTCCGCCAGGTCCGGCCGATCGAGCACCCGCTCGGCCAGCCGGCGCCACTCCCGGTCGTTCTGGACCGACAGCAGCACCAGGCTCCCGTCGGCCGTCGGATAGGCGTCGTACGGCGCGATCACGGCGTGCGCGAGCCCCGTGCGCGCCGGGGCCGTGCCTCCGTGCATCCCGTGGTGCAGAGGGTGACCCATCCACTCGGCCAGCGAGTCGAGCAGCGACACCTCCACCGGACCGCCCCGTCCGGTCGTCCCGCGCCGCACGAGCGCGGCGAGCACACCCGAGTACGCGTACATCCCGGCCGCGATGTCCGCGGCCGGGATCCCCGACTTCACCGGCTGCTCCGCCGTCCCGGTCACCGACACCAGGCCCGCCTCGCACTGCACGAGCATGTCGTAGGCCCGCTTGTGCGTGTACGGCCCGCCCGGCCCGTACCCCGAGACGTCGACCGCGATCAGCCGGGGATGCGCGGCGCACAGGGTCGCCGCGTCCAGGCCGAGCCGGGCCGCCGCCCCCTGTGCCAGGTTCTGCACGAAGACGTCCGCGCGGGCCACGAGCCGGCGGACCAGGTCGAGACCGCGCCCGTCCTTGAGGTCGACGGCCACCGACTCCTTGCCCCGGTTGCACCACACGAAGTGCGAGGCGAGGCCACGGGCCGCCGTGTCGTAACCCCGCGCGAAGTCACCGCCGTCGGGGCGCTCGATCTTGATGACCCGGGCGCCCAGATCGGCGAGCTGGCGGGTGGCGAAGGGGGCGGCGACGGCCTGCTCGACGGCGACGACCGTGATCCCCTCCAGGGGGAGTGGCTGAGTGCTCATGACAGCCCTGCCTACCCTGCGGGCGGCCTCGTGTCACCGTCGCCCTCGTCACCCGCCGCCGGTCGCCCCCGCCGGTCGCCCCGTCACCCGCGCGCGTACCGCCGGACCGCCAGGGGCGCGAAGACGGCGATCAGGGCCAGGGACCAGAGCAGCGAGCCGGCCACCGGGTGCGCCACCGGCCAGGCGGCGTCCGCCGGCACGGCCCCGTTGCCGAAGAGCTGCCGTACGGCCGTCGTGACCGCCGAGATCGGGTTCCACTCGGCGACCGTCCGCAGCCAGCCCGCCATGTTCTCGGTCGGGATGTACGCGTTCGAGAGCAGGGGCAGCATGAAGGTGGCGCTGCCCAGCTGGCCGGCCGCCTCCTCGCTCTTCGAGGCGAGGCCGAGCAGGATCCCCACCCAGGTCGCCGCGAACCGGAAGAGCAGCAGCAGCCCGAACGCCCCCAGCGCCTCCAGGGCCGTGCCCTCGATCCGCCAGCCCATCGCGAGCCCCACGAGCATGAGCGGGACCATGCCGACCGCGCTGGTCAGGAGGTCGGCGAGGGCCTGACCGAGCGGCACGGCGGCCCGGCTGACCGGCATGGTCCGGAAGCGGTCCATGACGCCCCGGTGCGCGTCCTGCGCGGCCTGGAACATCCCCGTCATCACACCGCCCGCCGCCGTCGCCACGAGCAGGCCCGGGACCAGGTACGCCCGGTACTCGGTGCCCGGCATGGCCAGCGCGCTGCCGAACACGTACCCGAAGAAGAGCAGGAAGACGATCGGCATCGTCTGCGTCATGACGGTGATCGCCGGCGCCCGGCGGACCTTGTGCAGATGCCTGCCGAGGACTGCGGCCCCGTCGTGGACCAGTGCGCTCATGCGGCGAGCTCCTTGTGGCCGGTGAGGCGGAGGAACACCTCGTCGAGGGTGGGCGGGCGCAGGGACGCGTCCATGAGGGGAACCCCGGCCGCGTCGATCTCGCGGACGATCCGGGGGAGGGTGAGCGTGCCGTCCGTCGTGACCACGCCGACCGTGCGGCGCTCGGCGTCGAGCGCCGGGGCCGAGCCGGTCAGCCGGTCGAGCACGCCCGCCGCCGCGTCGAGGTACCGGGCGTCGGCGACCACGACCTCCGCCCAGCTCCCGATCAGCGCCTTGAGCTCGGCCGGAGTGCCGCGCTGGGCGGCCCGGCCCTCGTCGATCAGCACGATGTCGTCGGCGAGCTGATCGGCCTCCTCCAGGTACTGCGTCGTGAGCAGCACGGTCGTGCCCCGGGACGCCAACCCCCGTACGGCGTCCCAGATCCCGTTCCGGCTGTGCGGGTCGAGCCCCGTCGTCGGCTCGTCGAGGAAGAGCACCCGCGGCGGTACGAGCAGGCTCGCCGCGAGGTCGAGTCGGCGGCGCATCCCGCCCGAGTAGGTGCGCGCGGGCCGTCCGGCCGCCTCCGTGAGCCCGAACCGGTCGAGCAGTTCGTCGGCGCGGGCGCGCGGGGCGCGCAGCAGCCGGGCGAAGAGCCGGAGGTTCTCGGCGCCGGAGAGGTCGCCGTCGACCGAGGCGTACTGCCCGGTGGCCGCGATCCGCTTCCGTACCCCCGCCGGGTCGCGCACCACGTCGCACCCGGCGACGCGGGCGCTGCCCGCGTCCGGGGCGGCCAGCGTGGTCAGGACTCTGACGGCGGTCGTCTTGCCCGCGCCGTTGGGGCCGAGCACCCCGCAGACGGTGCCCTCGGGGACCGCCAGGTCGAGCCCGCGCAGCGCGTGGACCTCGCCGTAGCGCTTCTGCAGACCCTCACTAAGTACAGCGTACGTAGTAGTCATGGGTCGACCGTACCGCACTACGTACGGTGTACGTAACTACGATGGTGGGCGAGGTGATGATCCATGGCGGGCCGAGCGGCCGAACCCGAAGTGATCTGGGCGCGCCCCGAGCGCACGGGCCGCGGCCCGAAACCCGCGTACAGCAGGGCCGACATCGTGGCCGCCGCCGTCCGCATCGCCGACGCCGACGGCATCGAGGCGCTCTCCATGCGACGGATCGCGGCCGACATCGGCTGCGGCACGATGTCGCTCTACAACTACGTGCCGCGCAAGGAGGACCTGTACGAGCTGATGGTCGACGCCGTCAGCGCCGAGTACGACCTCCCCGACCCGCCGAGCGGGGACTGGCGCGCGGACATGCTCCACGTGGGCCGGCAGGCCCGGGACATCCTGCGCCGCCACCCGTGGGTGATCAGGCTGATGACGACCGGGTACGCGTTCGGCCCCCACGCGCTGCGCTTCCTGGAGGGGTGTCTGGCCTGCCTGGACGGTCTCGACCTGCCCGGCGGCACGAAGATGGAGCTGATCGCCACCGTCAACGGCACCGTGATGACGATCGTCGCCAACGAACTCGCCCTCGCCGAGCGCGCCCGCGGGCTGCCCTGGTCCGAGGAGCAGGAACAGGCCGCGCGCGGTGCCTATCTGGCGGGCCGGCTGGCGGGCGGCGAGTACCCGAGACTGGCGGCGGTGATCGGCGCGGCCGGGATCGAGCCCCTCGACCCCGAGGAGGTCTTCGACCGGACCCTGGGACGCGCCCTCGACTCCTTCGTCCCGGCGGGGTGACCGGCCGGTCGGGGTGACCGGCCGGTCACCCCGCCGGACGGGCATCAGCCCGCGGGCGTGAAGAGGCTCAGGTTGAGGCGGGCACCCGGTTGCGCGAAGGGTTCGGCGAGGCAGGTCGTGAGCGTGCCGGGGCCGTGGACGGCGTGGCGGAGGGGCAGTTCGGAGCCGTCGACGTAGGGCACGGGTGCGCAGGCGTGGTCGCGGTAGAGCCTTCCGGCCGCGGGATCGGCCAGCACATCGCGCTCGAGGCGGGCGAGCGACGCGTTCTCCGGGCGCAGCGCCACGCTCTCCTTCAAGGCGGGCAGCAGGGCCGGCATCCAGCGGGTCTCCCAGTGCGTCAGGACCTCGGTGCGGGCCTCGGGGTCGAGGACCATCCAGCGCATGATGTTGGCCGGCGCCCGCCCGCGGGGGAAGAGCAGCCGGAAGTCCTCGTGGTGCAGGACGACGTTCCACTCGGCATCACTGATGTACGCCGTCGCGCCGGTGATCCGGTCGACGACCTGCTGCCACACGTGGGCGACGGACGTCCCCGAGGTGTCGTACAGGGCGTGCGGCGGGTTCTCCTTGCGGGTGACCAGCCACAGGAACGCCCACTCCTGCTCGCCCAGCCGCAGCGTCCTGGCGACGGCGGTGAGGAATTCGACGCCGGGACAGGCGAGCTGACCGTTCTCGAACCGGTTGTACGTCCCCGGTGTGCGGTGGAGGAGCACGTCCAGCTGCTCCTGGCTCAGACCGGCGGCGCGCCGGCCGGGACCTGGCATGCGCCGGGGAAATCCCATGGCCACCGGGTCGATCGCCGCTCGACGCGCCCGGAGCATCTCCTTGAGGCGGCTCCGGTCCCCGGCCGACGGCTTCATCCGGCACCCTTCCCTCGCGCTGTGTCCGTCCGCGAACGGACGGCCCGTTTATCTGCAACAACGGTCCCTGGAAACGATGATCACACGGCACAAGACTCTCCTCCTGAGCAACTACTCGTTCAACGGAGGACTTTGATGAAGCTGAAGCGCAAGTTGGCATCGATCGCACTCGCCGCCGGGCTGGCCGTGACCGGGATGGTGGCGACCGCCCCGACGGCGGCAGCCGCCGAGGCGTGCCCGGCCGGGCAACTGTGCCTGTACGCGGGCACCGGCTTCACCAACATGAAGCTGCGGACGGGCAGCGTCGACACGTGCTGGGACCTGCCCTCGTACGGCCTCACCTCGGTCAAGTCGTACGTGAACAACATGTCGGTCAAGGCGACTGTCTGGGACCGGGGCTCCGACGGCCGCTACTACCTGGACGGCACGATCCTCCCCGGTCGGTTCAGCAGCAACGCCGGCCTCGCCTTCGGGTACTACGGCATAGCCTGCACGGAGTGACCGCCCGGGGACACGCTCGCGGTCCCTCGGTCCACCGGCCGCTCTAGAGCAGCGCGAACTGCCCTTCCGGGCCCTCCTCCTGATGGTCGAGGACGGAGGCGGGGCGGCGGGACGCGTCCGGGACCGGCAGGACGCCCGCCTCGCGCAGCGCGGTCCGGGACAGGAGCGGTCCGGCGCCGGGGAGCGCTGCGCACTCCGGTTCACGGGCGGCGAGCAGCGCGAGCACGGTGATGAGCTCCAGGAGTTCGGAGGTCCACTCCTGCGGCCAGGCCGCCGGGCCGATCGCCTCGAGGGCGCCCGGCTCGGCGGCCGCAGTCCGGTGCGTGAACCACTGCTCCAGCATCCGGACACCTCCCACCTGGTAGTCCCAGGCCTCGGCCGGCACCGGCGAGATCCTGCCGCCGTCGAGCGTCAGGGTCTCCTCCCCGGGCTCGTACGCGAGCGTGGCCGGCCGGGCCGGGATCGGGGCGCGCACATAGGGCCTGCGGCCGCCGGGCAACCGGGGGCGCTCGCCGCCCCGGGCGCCCCGGAGCTGGACGTCCAGGAGCCCGCGGCCGAGTGCCACACCCGTCGCCCAGCTGTCCGGGTCCGCCGGGAGCGGTACGCGGCAGCCGGCGGGGGAGGGGCGGGCGGCCGCCACGGCCCAGGCCAGCATCTCGGGGGCGCCGACCTCACGCCCGTACCGCTCGCTCAGCCAGGACAGCAGCCCGGGCGCGAGGTTCGGCTCCTCGCCCCCGGGGCGGCGGAACAGCGGACGGATCCGGCCCGGGCGCCCGGCGGGGGAGCGGCCCGCGGGCAGCGCGGCCGTCACGAGCAGCGCGGTGCCGGCCGCGCCCGGCACGTACCCCTGCTCGACGGCGAAGAGCTGGTGCTCGTCGGCGACGCGCCACAGCTCGGGGCGGGCGGTGTCGATGAGCCGATGGTCGGGGAGCAGCCACTGCTCGTCGAAGGGGCCGTGGGCGAGCCGTACCGGATCCGGGCACGGACCGGCCTCCCGGGCGAACCGGACCGTGCCGGTCCGCTGCCCCGGCAGCGCGGCCACCGAACTCGACGGCGTACGCGCCCGGCTGGGCCGGAACAGCTCCTCGCGCTCCTCCGGGCCCGCGGCGACCAGCCGGTTCCAGCGCTCGCGCAGGGTCCGCACGTCCGGCGCCACGACCCAGGAACGGCCGAGCCGCAGCGGCGCGACGGACCACGGCATCAGCTCGTCCAGGAGGGGCGCCTCGTCCAGCCGCACGTCTTCGGTCACCCCCGGATGCTAGCGAGCGGGCTCAGTGCGCCTCCACCGTCACCGTGAAGGAGAAGCGGTCGCCGCGGTACCGGATCCGGGCCACGTCGACCACCCGGCCCTCGTCGTCGTACGTGACGCCCGTGTAGTGCAGGATCGGCGAGAGCAGCGGAACCTGGAGGAGGGCCGCCGTCTCCGGATCGGCGAGCCGGGCCTCGACCGTGTCCGTGATCCGGCTGATCCGGACCCCCACCACGTCCCGCAGCACCTTCGTCATCGGCCAGCGCTCCAGGTCGGCCGGGTCGAGCCCGGCCGCCACCTCCGGCCGGACCGCGTTCTCCGCCCAGTTGGTGGGCTCGCCGCTCTCCCCGTCGCGCCGCAGCCGCTTGTACGCGACCACCTCCGTCACGTCGGGGAAGAACTCGGCGAGCTCACCGGGCACCGGCTCGGTGCCGTGGTCCAGGACGGTGGTCCGCTCGCCGGACTGCTGGGCCACGATCGCGTCGATCGAACCGAGCAGCCGGCGCGGGGAGGCCCGCCGGGCGCCCGGTTCGATGAAGGTGCCGCGCCGCCGGTGCCTGCTGATCAGGCCCTCCTGCTCCAGCTCCTTGAGGGCCTGGCGCATCGTCAGCACGCTCACGCCGTAGTGCGCGGCGAGCTGCTCCTCGGTGGGCAGCCGCAGCGAGGCGTCGGGCGTGCGGCCCAGTATGGAGGCGCGCAGCGACTGCGAGACCTGATACCAGAGCGGGAGCTTGCGGTTCAGGACCAGCGAGTCGGGGGCGAAGGCGGTCACGGCGATTCTCCGTACGACGACAACGAGACTCTACGGCCGGAAGTGGCGCTGCAGACCCTGCCATACGTCGTCATAGGCGTTCTGCAGGTGGTCGGCGCCGGCAGCCTGGGCGGTGGCGGTCACCGGCCAGCGGGTCTCGAACATGAACGCCAGACCGTCGTCGATCTTCTGCGGCTTCAGCTCGGCGGCGCTGGCCCGGTCGAAGGTCTCCCGGTCGGGCCCGTGCGCGGACATCATGTTGTGCAGCGAGCCACCGCCGGGGACGAACCCTTCGGCCTTGGCGTCGTACGCGCCCTCGATGAGGCCCATGTACTCGCTCATCACGTTGCGGTGGAAGTACGGCGGCCGGAAGGTGTCCTCGCCCACCAACCAGCGCGGCGCGAAGACGACGAAGTCGACGCCCGCGAGACCGGGGGTGTCGGTCGGCGAGGTGAGCACCGTGAAGATCGACGGGTCCGGGTGGTCGTACGAGATCGACCCGATGACGTTGAAGGTACGCAGGTCGTAGACGTACGGGGTGTGGTTGCCGTGCCAGGCGACGACATCGAGCGGGGAGTGGTCGTAGGTCGCCGACCAGAGGTTGCCGCAGAACTTGTTGACGACCTCGACCGGGCCCTCCACGTCCTCGTACGCGGCGACCGGCGCCCGGAAGTCGCGGGCGTTCGCCAGGCCGTTGGCGCCGATCGGGCCGAGGTCGGGGAGCTGGAACGGCGCCCCGTAGTTCTCGCAGACATAGCCGCGGGCGGTGGCGTCGAGGAGCTCGACACGGAAGCGGACGCCCCGGGGGATCAGGGCGATCTCGCCCGGGCGGGCGGCGAGCAGGCCGAGTTCCGTCCGCAGGAGCAGGCCGCCGCGCTCGGGGACGATCAGCAGCTCACCGTCGGCGTCGCTGAAGACCCGCTCCATGGAGGCGTTCGCGTGGTACAGGTGCACCGCCATGCCCGTGCGCTGCGTGGCGTCGCCGTTGCCGCCGAGCGTCCAGAGGCCGGCCAGCCAGTCCGTGCCCCGCGCCGGGTCGGGGAGCGGGTTCCAGCGCAGCCGGTTGGGGTCGGGGACGGTCTCGGTGAACGGCGCGGAGCGGACGGCGCCGTTCTCGATCCGGCTGAACGGGGGGTGCGCGGCCGAGGGGCGGATCCGGTAGAGCCACGAGCGGTGGTTGTGGGCGCGCGGCTCGGTGAACGCGCTGCCGCTCAGCTGCTCCGCGTACAGGCCGAGAGGTGCGCGCTGTGGTGCGTTGCGGCCGTGCGGCAGCCCACCGGGTACGGCTTCCGAGCTGTGCTCGTTGCCGAAGCCGGTGGAGTACGGGAGTCCGTCGGCGGTCTTTCTCGCCTGCTCGATGTTCTCCGTGGTCATCGCACGCTCCTGTCCTGACGCCCAAAACAATCCTATGCATGACCGTAGGATTCCGCGCCCGCCCGCGTCAACGGGGCACCGAGGGTCTACGGGATCTCCCGAGGTCTTCCCGGGGTCGCCCGGGGTCGCCCGGGGTCGCCCGGGGTCGCCCGAGGTCTCGATTCGACGTGATGTGTGCATGAGGGGTTCCAAAAGATGAACAATGCTCTACTCTCACCGCCATGTCGTGGACCCGCAGGCTCCTTGTCGCGCTCTCGGTCGTTCTCGCGGCGCTCGTCGCCGCCCTCGTCGCCGCCCCCGGGGCCCAGGCCCACGAGGAGCGGCCCGTCACCTTTCCCGACGGCACCGGCAGCGTGCCGAAGCTCCGTACCGGGGAGCCCGATCTCCTGGTCTGCAAGACCGACCGGGCCGCGTTCGACCGCCGGATCTCCGGCTTCCCCGCCGAGCTGAAGGCCCGGAACCTGGCCCTGTTCGAGCGCTGCGCCCGCAGCGGCTACCGCCATCTCCAGCAGGCCGTCGACGCCGTCGACCGGCCCGGCATGACCATCGCCGTCCTGCCCGGCCTCTACGAGGAGGAGCCCTCACAGCCCGCGCCGACGGGCGCCTGCGCCGCGTTGAAGGCCCCGAAGTCGTCGTTCGGCTACCAGATCCTGTCGTACGAGCAGCAGAAGCAGTGCCCGCACAACCAGAACCTGGTCGCCATCCTCGGCAAGAAGAACCTGCAGATCGAGGGCACCGGCGCCTCCCGCCTCGACGTCGTCTTCGACGCGAAGTACACCAAGCTCAACGCGCTGCGCGCCGACGCCTCCGACGGCATCTACTTCCGCAACTTCACCGCCCAGCGCACCACTTTCAACTCGCTGTACGTCCTCGCGGCCGACGGCTTCGTCATCGACGACGTGCTGACCCGGTGGAACGACGAGTACGGCTTCCTCACCTTCGCCTCGGACCACGGCCTCTACAAGAACTGCGAGTCGTACGGCAACGGCGACTCCGGCATCTACCCGGGCTCGGCCTCCGACATCAACGACGGCCGCGGCTACGACGTGCCGCGCTACTCGATCGAGATCACCGGCTGCCGCAGCCACCACAACATGGTCGGCTACAGCGGCACGGCCGGAGACTCCGTCTACGTCCACGACAACGAGTTCGACCACAACATGGGCGGCGCCTCGATGGACTCCGCCTTCCCCGGCCACCCCGGACTCCCGCAGAACCACGCCCGCTTCGAGCGGAACCTGATCCACGACAACAACCAGAACTACTACCGGTACGTCGCCGACGGCACCTGCGCCAAGCCGCCGGTCGAGCGCGGCTACGAGCAGGGCGTCGTCTGCCCGCAGATCTCCATGCCGCCGGGCACCGGCATCATCACGGCGGGCGGCAACTGGAACCTGTACGAGAACAACTGGGTGTACGGACACCAGCGCGCCGCCTTCTTCCTCAGCGCCGTCCCCGCCTTCATCCGGGGCGAGTCCGCCTGGGGCAAGCAGACCGACACCTCCCACCACAACCGCTACGCCGGCAACCACCTGGGCGTCGACACGTCGGGCGCTTCCCGCCCCAACCGCACGGACGTGTGGTGGGACGGGCAGGGCGGCGGCAACTGCTGGCAGGCCGAGGGCAGGCCGACGGGGGCCTCCAGCCCCGGTGCGCTGCCCGAGTGCGGCGAGCGGCGCGGCGAGGTCACCGGCGACACCGACCGGCTCGTCGGCGAACCCGCCAAGCTCGCCCACCTGCTGGTGTGCGCCGACTACAACGTCCAGGCGCGCCGACTGCCCGCCGGCTGCGACTGGTACGGCGCGCGGGGGATCCAGCGCGTGGAGACCCAGCTCGCCCTGGGGATCGCCGTCGTCCTCGCCCTCGTGGGCGGCGCCCTGTGGTGGCGCCGTCTCCGGGGTCACCGGGCGGCGACCCTCGCGACCCTCCTGGGGCTCGTGGGCCTGGCCCTCGACGTGGCCGGCTCCACGCTCGGCCTCGCCTCGGGACCGCTCCCGGCCCTCGCGCTCCTCCTGATCGGCGCCTGGTGGACCGTCGTCGGCCTCGCGCTGCGCCCGACCCGCCCCGCCTTCGCCTGGACCACGGTCGTGCTCGGCGCCCTCACCCTCCTGGACGCCTTCGACAAGGCCGTCCTCATGATCCCCTGGATCCCCCTCAGCCCGGCCTGGCTGCGCGGGCTCCTCGCGGTGGTCTGGGTGCTCTGGGCCGTGATCGCCGCCGGCCGCCGCGCCCCGGGGGAGACGGGCGACCGTGCACCCGCCGCGGACCCGGGCCCACCTCCGGTGACCGCGGCGGCGCGCCACGCGTACGACGGCAACGACGGCAACGACGGCAACGACGGCGCGCGCGGTGGGATGCGCGGCGGTACGCGTGGCCGGGCGGACGAGGGCTCGCGCGGTGAGACGCGCGGCGGAGGTGCCTCGTGAGGCGGGCGGGCGCGCTCGCCGGGGTCCTGCTCGCCGTCGTCCTGACCGCCACCGGCTGCGGCGGGCGGGCGACCACGCACCACAAGCCGGGCACCAGCCACCAGGAGGCGACCGGGGGCAGTGGCACCCTGCTCGCGGCGACCGACGAGACCGGGCACCGACTGCGGGAGGTACCGGCCGAAGGGGCACCCGCCGTCCGCGTCGAGGCACGGCCCGACACCGAGGGCGGCTGGAACGTCCACCTCACCGTGGAGAGGTTCCGCTTCACCCCCGAGAGCGTCGGCGGGGCGGCCATCCCCGGCCGGGGCCACGCCCGGCTCCTCGTCGACGGCAAGGAGACCGGCCGGATCTACGGCCCCTGGCACCACGTCCCGCCCGGCGCCCGCTCGGTCACCGTCCGGCTCCACGCCGACGACCACACCGTCTGGGCGGTCGCGGGCAAGCCGGTCGAGGCCACCGTCCCCCTCGCGCCCGCCGCCACCGGCGCCGCCACCCCGCCGGCGCCGACGGCGGTCCCCACCACCCCCGCCCCCGGCCGGGCCGTCGAGATCACCGTCACCGGAAAGTCCGTCCAACCACCCCCCTCCCGTATCGAGTTGAAGAAGGGCGAGCAGATCACCCTCCGCGTCACCGCCGACCGCGCCGACACCCTCCACGTCCACGGCTACGACCGCGAACTGCCCCTCACCCCCGGCGAACCCGGCACCCTCACCTTCACCGCCGACCGCACCGGCCTCTTCGAGGTCGAGACCCACGGCTCGGGGCTCCTCCTCACCCAACTCGTCGTCCGGTGACCCCCGCCGCGCACCCCCCGACCCCCGCCCAGCTCCTCGCCCACGGCATCGGCTCCCAGCACGACCTCCCGCTCTCGCCCTTCTACGCCTACGCGGGTGCCTTCGCCGCGCTCTTCGTCTCCTTCCTGGCCCTCGGCCTGCTCTGGCCCACCTCCCGGTTCCGCGGCGACCGGGCGGGCCGCCCGCTGCCCGCCGCCGTCCAACGCCTCGCCGACGCCCCGGCCACCCGTACCGCGCTGCGCCTCGTCGGCGCGGCCGCCGCCACCGCCGTCCTCCTGCACCTCCTCCTCGGCCCCGACGACCCCGAGCGCAACCCGGCGCCCGGCGCCGTCTACGTCCTGCTCTGGGTGGGCCTCGTCCCGGCCTCCCTCCTCCTCGGACCCGTCTGGCGCCTCCTCAACCCCCTGCGCGCCGTCCACGCGCTGCTCCCCGCTCCCCGAACGCCCCGCCCCCTCCCCGCCGGTCTCGGCATCCGCCCCGCCGCCGCGGGACTCCTCCTGTTCGCCTGGCTCGAACTGGCCGCCCCCGACCCCGCGTCCACCACCACCCTCCTGACCTTCCTCGCCGTCCTCACGGCCACCGGCCTCCTCGGCGCCGCCCGCCACGGCCCCGACTGGTTCGCCCACGCCGACCCCTTCGAGGTCTACTCCGCCCTCCTCGGCCGGCTCTCACCGCTCGGCCGCCGGGCCGACGGCCGGCTCGTCCTGCGCTCTCCCTTCCACAGCCTCGACTCCACCCCCCAACTCCCCGGCCTCGTCGCCACCGTCTGCGTCCTGCTCGGCTCGACCGCCTACGACGGCTTCTCCGACAACCCCCGCTGGAGCACCGCCCTCCAGACCTCCCCCCTCGGCCCGACCGCCACCGCCACCCTCGGCCTCCTCGCCGCCATCGCCCTCGTGGCCGCCCTCTACGGCCTCTGCGCCGGCACCCTGCGTCTGATGTCCCGCGCGCTCACCAGCCCCCTCACGTCCTTCGCCCACTCCCTCCTGCCGATCGCCCTCGGCTATCTCGTCGCCCACTACTTCACACTCTTCGTCACCGAAGGGCCACGTACCGTCATGTTGGCAGCCGGCACTGACAACGCCTCCGCGCCCGCCCCGCCACTGGCCCCCGGCGCCCTCGCCGCCCTCCAGGTCGGCGCCATCGTCACCGGCCACGTCCTGGGCGTCGTCGCCGCCCACGACCGGGCCGTGCGTCTCTTCCCGCCCGCGCGGGCCGTGGCCGGCCAACTCCCGCTGTTCGCGCTGATGATCGCGTACACCCTCGGCGGCATCGGCCTCCTCATCGCCTGACCCGGGCGCCGGACGGCCCGCCCGTCGCCTTGCCCGGGGCACCGGACGCCCGCCCATCGCCGGCTCCCGCCGCCGGACGCCACGCCCATCGCCTGACCCGACCGGGAACGGAGCGGCATCATGGACCCCGTGCCCCAGCCATCCCTCCGCCGCACCCCCGTCCAGCAGCGCAGCGCCGAGCGTCTCGCCCGGATCCTCGACGCCTGCGCCGAACTCCTCGACGAGACCGGCTACGAGCAGCTGAGCACCCGCGCGGTCGCCGTGCGCGCCGGTGTCCCCATCGGCTCCGTCTACCGCTTCTTCGGCAACAAGCGCGCGATGGCCGACGCCCTCGCCCACCGCAACCTCGACCGCTACGCCGACCGCATCTCCGCCCGCCTCGCCGCGGCCGGCAAGGTGGACGCGTACGGTGCGATCGACGGCGTCCTGGACGAGTACATCGCGATGAAGCGCACCGTTCCCGGCTTCGCGCTCGTCGACTTCGGTGTCCCCGCGCCCACCTCGGGCGAGGACGCCTCCGACGGGGCCCCCGGCGGCGACGGCGAACGCGGGGCGCCCGGCGAGAGCGACCCGAGCGCCCACCACCTCGACGCCAACCACCTCGTCGCCGACCGCCTCTGCGGCCTCCTCGCCGACCACCTCGGCCTCGACCCGGACGAGGCCCTGCGCCGCAAGGTCCTGGTCGGGGTCGAGGCCGCCGACGCGCTGCTCCAGCTCGCCTTCCGCGCCGCGCCCTCCGGTGACCCCGCGCTCATCGCCGAGACGCGGGAGCTCCTCTACGCCTATCTCGCGCCCTCGCTGAGCTGACGGATCCGGCCCCTCCCCACCGTCCGTACCGGTCGGTATGCTCGCTGGTGCCCGCGCGCCACCGTCGCCGCTCCAGGGAGTCGCCATGTCCACCGCCCTGCGCATCTGCCCCCTCTGCGAAGCCACCTGCGGGCTGACCCTGACCCTCGACGGCACGAGGATCACCGGTGCGCGGGGCGACCGCGACGACGTCTTCAGCCGGGGCTTCATCTGCCCCAAGGGCGCCTCCTTCGGCGAGGTCGACGCCGACCCCGACCGGCTCACCGGACCCCTCGTCCGCAAGGACGGCAGGCTCCAGGAAGCCACCTGGGAGGAGGCGTTCGACACCATCGCCGCCCGGATCAGGCCCCTGATCGAGACGTACGGGCCGAACGCGGTGGGCCTCGTGCTCGGCAACCCGAACGTCCACACCATGGCGGGCGCGCTCTACCCGCCCCTGCTGATCGGCGCCCTGCGCACCCGCAACCTGTTCACCGCCTCCACGCTCGACCAGATGCCCAAGCACGTCTCCAGCGGCCTGCTCTACGGCGACCCCTTCGCCATCCCCGTCCCCGACCTCGACCGCACCGACCATCTGCTGATGCTCGGTGCCAACCCGCTGGACTCCAACGGCAGTCTCTGCACCGCCCCCGACTTCCCCGGAAAGCTCAAGGCGCTCCGCCGGCGCGGTGGCACCCTCACCGTCGTCGACCCGCGCCGCACCCGCACCGCCCGGCTCGCCGACCGCCACCTCGCCATCCGCCCCGGCACCGACGCCCTCTTCCTCGCCGCGCTCGTCCACACCCTCTTCGCCGAGGACCTCGCCGCCCCCGGCCCGCTCGCCGACCACGTCCAGGGCATCGAGGACGTACGGGAAGCGGTACGGGAGTTCACGCCCGAGGCCGTCGCCGCCGCCTGCGACCTGGACGCCGCCACCGTCCGTACCGTCGCCCGCGAGCTGGCCGCCGCGCCCACCGCGGCGGTCTACGGCCGCATGGGCAGCTCCACCGTCGCGTACGGAACCCTCGCCAACTGGCTGGTCGACGTCCTGAACGTCCTCACCGGCAACCTCGACCGGCCCGGCGGCGCGCTCTTCCCGCTCTCCGCCACCGCCCCCGCGCCCCGGCCGGCCGGTCCGGGCAAGGGCTTCGCGCTCGGCCGCTGGACCAGCAGGGTCTCCGGCCACCCCGAGGCCAAGGGCGAGTTCCCGATGGCGGCGCTCGCCGAGGAGATCGAGACGGCGGGCGCGACCGAGGACGACGGCCGCATCCGCGCGGTCATCACGCTCGCCGCCAACCCCGTCCTGTCCGCGCCCGACGGGCTGCGCCTCGACCGGGCGCTCGGCACCCTGGACTTCATGGTCTCGGTCGACCCGTACCTCAACGAGACCACCCGCCACGCCGACGTCCTGCTGCCCCCGCCGCCGCCCTCGCGCAGTGCCCACTTCGACTTCGCCTTCAACGGTTTCGCCGTCCGCAACCAGGTCCGCTTCACCCCGGCCGCCGTCCCTCTGGAAGAGGGGCGCATGGACGAGTGCGAGATCCACGCCCGGCTGATCCTCGCCGTCTCGGGGATGCGGGGCGCCCCGCCGTCGGCGGTGGACGAGCTCGCGATCGAGACCACCCTGGCCAAGGCCGTCACCCAGCCGCACTCGCCCGTCCACGGCGCCGACCCCGAGGCCGTCGCCGCCGGCCTGAGCGGTACGACCGGGCCCGAACGGCGGCTCGACCTGATGCTCCGCCTCGGCCCGTACGACCTGACCCTCGACGACCTGCGCCGGGCACCGCACGGCATCGACCTCGGCCCGTTGAAGCCCCGGCTCCCCGGGCTCCTGAAGACCCGCAGCGGGCGCGTCGAGCTGCTGCCCGCCCCGATCGCGGCCGACCTGCCGCGGCTGCGTGCCGCCCTCGACGCCGAGCCGGGCGGCCTCGTCCTGGTCGGGCGCCGCCATCTGCGCTCCAACAACAGCTGGATGCACAACGCGCCGTCCCTCAACAGCGGTTCGAACCGGTGCACCCTGCAGGTCCACCCGGCCGATGCCGACCGGCTCGGCCTCGCCGACGGCAAACCCGCCCGGATCGCCGCGGAGGGCGGCTCGCTCGACGTCGAGGTGGAGATCACCGACGCGGTACGGAGCGGGGTGGTGAGCCTGCCGCACGGCTGGGGCCACGACCGGGACGGCACTCGCCTCGCGGTCGCCGCCGCCCGCCCCGGCGTCAACGTCAACCAGCTCCTCGACGGCTCCCGGCTCGACCCGCTCTCCGGCACGGCCGTGCTCAACGGGTTCCCGGTCGAGTTGGCGCCCCTGCCGTAGAGGCGGCGTTGACCTGGGGTTTTGCTCGTATTGCTCACGCGTCGACGTCTTGCTGACGGCAGAAGGGGGCACCTAACGTCATCCGGACCGCCGCACCGGAGGGAGCCGCCCCGGTGTGAGTTCAAGGGTGAACGTGAGGTGTCCTCCATGCTGACCGTCCTCGGCTTCGCCATGATCGCGACCTTCCTGGTCCTGATCATGACGAAGAAGATGTCGCCGATCGCGGCGCTCGTGCTGATTCCCGCGCTGTTCTGTGTCGCCGTCGGGCAGGGCGCCCAGCTCGGCGACTACGTCATCGACGGCGTGGAGAAGCTCGCGCCGACCGCCGCGATGCTCATGTTCGCCATCGTCTACTTCGGCGTGATGATCGACGTCGGCCTCTTCGACCCGATCGTCCGGGGCATCCTGCGCTTCTGCAAGGCCGACCCGGTGCGGGTGGTGGTCGGTACGGCGGTGCTCGCCGCGATCGTCTCGCTCGACGGCGACGGGTCCACCACCTTCATGATCACCGTCTCGGCGATGTACCCGCTCTACAAGCGGCTCGGGATGAGCCTGGTCGTCATGACCGGCGTCGCCGCCACGGCCAACGGCGTCATGAACACCCTGCCCTGGGGCGGCCCGACGGCCCGCGCCGCGACCGCGCTCAAGGTGGACGCCGCCGACATCTTCGTCCCGATGATCCCCGCGCTCGGGGTGGGTCTGCTCTTCGTCTTCGCCCTCGCGTACGTCCTCGGCCGCCGCGAGCGCAAGCGGATCGGCTATCTCACCCTGGACGAGGTGCTGGAGCCGCAGACCGAGACCGTTCTGGTGAAGGCGGGCGGCGGCGACGACGGCCGGGGTGCGGGCGTGGGGCAGGTGACCGGATCCGGTTCCGCCGGTTCCGGAGGTCCCGCCGGTTCCGTCGCCTCCGGTTCCGGAGCCGAGGAGGCGCCCGACGGGGGCTTCCAGGGGCTCGACCCGAACCGCGCGACGCTCCGGCCCAAGCTGTACTGGTTCAACGCCGGCCTCACCGTCGCCCTGCTGACCGCGATGATCCTCGAACTGCTGCCGATCCCGGTCCTCTTCCTCCTCGGCGCGGCCCTCGCGCTCTCGGTCAACTACCCGAGGATGGCCGACCAGAAGGCCCGGATCGCCGCACACGCCGAGAACGTCCTCAACGTGGCGGGCATGGTCTTCGCCGCCGCCGTCTTCACCGGTGTCCTGACCGGTACGGGCATGGTCAAGCACATGGCCGACTGGCTCGTGGGTGCGATCCCGGAGGGCATGGGTCCGCACATGGCGCTGGTCACCGGCGTGCTGAGCCTTCCGCTCACCTACTTCATGTCGAACGACGGGTTCTACTTCGGCGTCCTGCCGGTGCTCGCGGAGGCGGGCGCGGCGCACGGCGTGTCGCCGCTGGAGATCGCCCGGGCCTCGATCGTCGGCCAGGCGCTGCACATGTCCAGCCCGCTGGTCCCGGCCGTGTACGTCCTGGTCGGCATGGCGAAGGTCGAGTTCGGCGACCACACCCGGTTCACCGTGAAGTGGGCGGCGCTCACCTCGCTGGTGGTCCTCGCGGCGGGGATTCTGTTCGGGATCATCTAGGGCGGGTGCGGACCGGCCGGAGGTGGGCGTCGCGGAGGGCGACCGGCCCTCCGCTGGGGGAGTGAATCTCGGAGAGTGGTGCGGCGACGCTACCACTCTCCGTGTTCTTGTCATGGCAGATAGTCAGATTATCTGTTGATCTGTCCGCGTCTGCATGACTGGAGGAACCCCCGCATGACCGCTCTGGCAGTACGTCCCCTGCTGTCCGTCGCCGCGGCGTCGATCGCCCTCGGAGCCGTCGCCCTGGCCGGCGCTCCCGCCGCCTACGCGGCGCCCGGCGACAACGGCGACGTCAAGATCCACCGTGAGGGTACGACCGAACCCAATCAGAGCAACCACCCCAGGGTGTGCAAGTTCCACCTCGCGGCCTTCAACTTCGACGACCTGCTCTCGGTCCACTGGGAGATCGTCCCCGAGAACAAGGTCAGCCCGGTGAAGGAGGGCGACATCGCCATCAACGCCGAGGGCGACGGCTTCACCGCCGACATGGAACTGCCCGACGGCAAGTACCGGATCGAATGGAGTTGGGTGGGCCAGCTCGGCGCCAAGAAGAGCAAGGAGTTCACCGTCAAGTGCCTCGACGACATCACCAGCCCGCCACCGAACGGAGGCGGTGAGAACGGCGGGAACGGGAACGGCAGCAACGGCACCGCCCCACCGAACAACAACGGCGGCAGCGGCGGCAACGGCAGCAACGGAGGCAGCGGCTGGCAGCAGAACGGCGGCGGCACCACCCACAAGCCCCCGCACGGTGCTGTCGGGGCGGGCGGAGGCGGCAGTGTGGACGCCTCGTCCCC
Source organism: Streptomyces sp. NPDC047981 (assembly GCF_040653315.1). Lineage (NCBI taxonomy): Bacteria > Bacillati > Actinomycetota > Actinomycetes > Kitasatosporales > Streptomycetaceae > Streptomyces > Streptomyces sp. NPDC047981. The sequence continues at coordinate 118,799 of NZ_JBEZNQ010000019.1, forward strand.
CGAAGGCGACTCCGCCTTCGGGGTCGGAGCGGCCCTCGCCGCGGGCCTCGCGGGCACGGCGGGCCTGATCCTCGTACGCCGGTCGCGACGCCGCACGCATGGCGCGTCGTAGGTACCGCACCTCGCGCAGGCAGCGCCGCCGCCTCCGGCTCGCCCGGACCGTGGCGGTGACGCTGTCCCTGGTCGGCGGCGGCATCTGGTGGGCCACGGACGACGAACCGTCCGACCCATCGGCGGCCGCCGCCGCGGCCACGCGCGCGGTGGAACCGGGCGCGGCCGGACCCCCGGGGCAGGCGGCGCGGGAGCGCGACCAGAAGTCGAAGGCCGAAACGAGGGCCGAGGGCCGGACCAAGGCACCGGACGCGCGTGCTCCGGCCAAGGCCCGCCCCAGGACGGCCCCGGTCAGACCCGTACCGTCGCCCGCGCCCCTGGCCCGCTCGCGCGCCACCGACCTCGCCATCCCGGCGATCACCATCGAGGCCCCCGTCATGGGCCTGGGCCTCGACGGGTCCGGGCAACTCGGCTCACCGCCGATCGAGAACCCCCGGCTCGTCGGCTGGTACGAGCGCGGCCCGGCCCCGGGCGAACTCGGCACCGCGGTCGTCGTGGGCCATCGCGACACCCGCACCGGGCCCGCCATCTTCCTCAACCTCGACTCGCTCACCCCCGGCAACACCGTCCGGGTCGCCCGCGCGGACGGCAAGGTCGCCGTCTTCAAGGTCGACAAGGTCCGGACGTACACCAAGGAGCAGTTCCCCGACCAGGAGGTCTACGGCTCCACGGGCCGCCCCGAACTGCGGCTGCTCACCTGCGGCGGTGCCTTCGACGCCAAGAAGGGCTACGCGTCGAACATCGTCGTCTTCGCGCATCTCACGGACGTCGCCCGGACGATCTGACCGGGGCGCCGCCCGCGTCGCCGCGCGCCCGGGCCACCCGGAGCGAGCCCGCCGGATACGGCAGCTCCGCCGCGAGCGCCGCCGCCCTGTCGAACC
>NZ_JBEZNQ010000020.1:0-114799 GCF_040653315.1 Streptomyces sp. NPDC047981
TCTCGATAGCGGAGCTATCGGGGCGTTTCGGCAACGCGGCGAGGTGCCGTGCCAGGCGCCGCGGCCCCGGTCATGATCCGCCGGACAGGCCCTAGTCCCCCAGCACCGGCAGCAGATCCGGCAGATGTCCGTCCGAGGCCGTGGCCGCCCGCTGCCGTTCCGCCGGGACCTCGCCGTAGAGCGTCGTCCGCGGACGCGACGGCCGTCCGGCCGCGTCCGCGATCGCGGTGAGGTCGCGGATCGAGCGGTACGAGCCGTAACTGGAGCCCGCCATACGGGAGATGGTCTCCTCCATCAGGGTGCCGCCCAGGTCGTTGGCGCCCGAGCGGAGCATCTCGGTGGCGCCGTCCGCGCCCAGCTTCACCCAGCTGGTCTGGATGTTGGGGATGTACGGGTGGAGCAGGAGGCGCGCCATCGCCGTGACCGCGCGGTTGTCGCGGACCGTCGGGCCCGGGCGGGAGATGCCCGCGAGGTAGACGGGGGCGTTGGTGTGGATGAAGGGGAGCGTCACGAACTCCGTGAAGCCGCCGGTCTTCTGCTGGATGGAGGCCAGGGTGCGGAAGTGGCCGAGCCAGTGCCGGGGCTGGTCGACGTGGCCGTACATCATCGTCGAGGACGACCGGATACCCAGCTCGTGGGCGGTGGTGATCACCTCGATCCAGGTGGCCGTCGGCAGCTTGCCCTTGGTGAGGACCCAGCGGACCTCGTCGTCGAGGATCTCGGCGGCCGTGCCGGGGATGGAGTCGAGCCCGGCCTCCTTCGCGGCCGTCAGCCACTCGCGGATCGAAAGCCCGGTGCGCGTCGCGCCGTTGACGACCTCCATCGGGGAGAAGGCGTGCACGTGCATCCCCGGTACGCGTTCCTTCACCGCCCGCGCGATGTCGAAGTACGCCGTGCCCGGCAGGTCCGGGTGGATGCCGCCCTGCATGCACACCTCGACCGCGCCGAGCTCCCAGGCCTGCTGGGCGCGGTCGGCGACCTGGTCGAGGGAGAGGGTGTAGGCGTCGGCGTCCGTGCGGCGCTGGGCGAAGGCGCAGAAACGGCAGCCGGTGTAGCAGACGTTGGTGAAGTTGATGTTCCGCGTGACGATGTACGTGACGTCGTCGCCGACCACGGACTTCCGTACGTCGTCGGCGATCCGGGTCAGCGCGTCGAGCGCGGGGCCGTCGGCGTGCAACAGCGCGAGGGCCTCGTCGTCGGTGAGCTTCGTGGGGTCGTCGGCGGCCGTGGCGAGGGCGGCCCGTACGTCCGTGTCGATGCGCTGCGGCACCATCCCGGGGGCCGCGGCCTCGCGCAGGGCGTCCCAGTCGCCGTAGACCTCGTCGAAGTCCTCGCGGCGGTCGTGGGTGCGGCCGGTGGTGTCGATGGTGCGGTGCAGGTCCGTGCGCCCGGCCGCGGTGAACGCCTCGTCGGGCTCCTGCCAGGGCAGGCCGCGGACGACGGCGTCCGGGTCGGCGAGGCCGGTCTCGGGGTCGGCGAGCGCGCGCACGTGCGGCAGCAGGCGCGGGTCGAGCCAGGGCTCGCCGCGGCCGACGAACTCCGGGTAGACGCAGAGCCGTTCGCGCAGCTCGAAGCCGGCCGTACGGGACTTCTCGGCGAGGGTGTCGATCTGCGGCCAGGGCCGCTCCGGGTTGACGTGGTCGATGGTGAGCGGGGAGACCCCGCCCCAGTCGTCGATACCGGCGCCGATGAGTCGGCCGTACTCCTCGTCGACGAGGTTCGGCGGGGCCTGCAGGCAGGCGGAGGGGCCCATGATGTGCCGGGCGACGGCGATCGTGGCGATCAGGTCGTCGAGTTCGGCGTCCGGCATGCCGCGCATCGCCGTGTCCGGCTTGGCGCGGAAGTTCTGGATGATCAGCTCCTGTATGGAGTGGTAGGCGCGGGCGACGCGGCGCAGCGCGAAGAGGGACTCGGCCCGCTCCTCGTAGGTCTCGCCGATCCCGATCAGGAGGCCCGAGGTGAAGGGGACGGAGGAGCGGCCGGCGTCCTCCAGGACCCGCAGCCGGACGGCGGGTTCCTTGTCGGGCGAGCCGTAGTGCGGGCCGCCGGGCTCGGACCAGAGCCGGGTCGCGGTGGTCTCCAGCATCATGCCCATGGACGGCGCGACGGGCTTGAGCCGCTGGAAGTCCGTCCAGGACATGACGCCCGGGTTGAGGTGCGGCAGCAGACCGGTCTCTTCGAGAATCCGGATCGACATGGCCCGTACGTAGGCGAGGGTGTCGTCGTAGCCGTGCGCGTCGAGCCACTCGCGAGCCTCGGGCCAGCGGGCCTCGGGCTTGTCGCCGAGGGTGATGAGGGCTTCCTTGCAGCCGAGTTCGGCGCCGCGCCGGGCGATGTCGAGGACCTCGTCGGGGGACATGAACATCCCGTGCCCGGCGCGGCGCAGCTTGCCGGGGACGGTGACGAAGGTGCAGTAGTGACACGTGTCCCGGCAGAGCCGGGTGAGCGGGATGAACACGCTCTTGGAGTAGGTGATGACCCCGGGCCGCCCGGCGGCCTCGAGCCCGGCGTCCCGCACGCGCGCGGCGGAAGCGGTGAGGTCGTCGAGGTCCGCGCCCCGCGCCTGGAGCAGCACGGCGGCCTCACCGACGTCGAGGGCCACCCCGTCCCTGGCCCGCTTGAGGGCGCGGCGCATGGCGTTCTCGGTGGGGCGACCTGCCTGTCCCGGCTGCTGATCCGTCATGGACCGAGCATACGAGTGACCACCCGGGGCCGGACCTCCCCCCGAGCACCTGATCCGCTCACTCCGTGTCCTTGGGGTGGCGTGTCGCCGCGTGGACGAGATGAACCGTTCGGCGCGCTTCGTCGACCAGGTAGCGCACGCGGCCTCCGGCTGTGACCTCGTACTCCCACTGGGGGTAGGCACGTCCGCCCAGGGTGCCCTCGGCCAGGCGGCCCCGCAGCCGATGCTGCCGGTCGGGGTCTCCATGCGCCGTCGGGTCCCTGCGCAGCGCCTCGAAGCATCGTCGGGTGTTCCCGGGCGCCTCCGCCGCGAGTTCACCCCAGCCCTTGGCCGCCTCGTTCGTCGCGAACCTCAGGCGCCACTCCGCGCCGATCACAGGTGGGGCGACGTCGTCCCCCCGCTTCGGGCTCACGGAGCGGACACCTCGCCGTGATCCTCGTCGGGGAGCGCTCGTGTGAGCTTCTCCGTCAGCGCCGGGTCGGCGAGGATGCGCGCCGTGGCGCGCCATTCCACGATCGTCCGGTGCAGGTTCGCGTGGACGTCCAACTGCGCGGCGTCGTACGTCGCGTCGACCAGTTCCTGGACGAACTCCCTGAGTTCGTCGGCGGAGAGGTGCCTCACCCAGGGAAAGACCGCGGGGAGCGCTCGCCCTATGGTTCGAGCGCCGTCGTCGGCCGTGAGGAGCGCGGCGAGCAGGCGGGCGGTGATCTCGGCCGTCTCCTCCCGCTCCTGGTCATGCCGGGCCGTAGTGAGGTAGAGGTCCTGTCCGTCCCGTCGCGTGACAAGGAGGCGATGCGCCGTGTCCAGCGTCTCGGCGACTCGCTTCGAGTTCTTGGAGAGCTCGGAGAACGAGACAGTCGGGATCACCATGCCCACGAACATACTTCGGAACGTATTCCGAAGTCAAGAGGGGCGGACCTCCACTGAGTACCCGCCCCCACCCCACCTGAGCCGCCGCACGGATACGCGAGCGCTCCGGCGCGGCCTAGCGTCGCCGGTATGACGAACGACGAGCTGATGGACGACGTGACCGAGACTCCCTCGCCGCTGAGGAGTGCCGTGCGGGTCACCTTCTTCGTGGTGCTCGCCGCCGTCGCGCTGCCCGTGCTGCTCGTCGTCGGGCTCATCGTCGCGTACGCCGTCGAGCGGGGGACGGACGAGGGGTATCCGACCGTGGCCCCGGAGGTCATGGTCGAGCGGGCCGCCGCGCGGACGCAGGAGCTGTACGACGTCGTGGGGTTCGGCGGCACACTGCCGCCCGGCCCGGGCGGCGACGACCTCCACGCGGCCGAGAACACCGTCTCCGCCGAGACCTGCTACCCGACCGGCCTGGAGTCCATCGCCGACGAGCCCGTGGAGGGCTCCTACCGGCTCGGGCACAACTGGCGGATCGCCGACGTCTCCGAGCAGGAGGGCATGCCCGCGCTGCGCAGGCTCCGCGACCATGTCGAGAAGGCCGGCTGGGACGTCACCTCCTTCGACGAGAGCGGCGACGCCCGGACCCTGCGGGCCGAGCGCGACGCGGACGACCGCGACTCCGAGCGGATCGTCGTCACCTGGTGGTCCCACTGGCGGACCCTGGACGGCTTCACGGCCATGTCCTGCGCCTACGACCCGGCCGGGGTCGGCGGCAAGAAGGCGATCGGGCACCTGGAGCCGCCGGCCCTCCGGCCCTAGAGGTACTGGGCGTACTCGTCCAGGACCCGCAGGACCTCCGCCTCGCCCGCCGGCGGCAGCTGCAGCACGACCTCCTCGCAGCCCAGCTCCGCGTAGTGCGCGAGCTTGCCAGGGTTCGGCAGGACCGCGTACGGGACGACCTGGAGGGACTTCGGGTCGCGCCCCGCGCGGTCCCAGGCCTCCTGGAGCGCCGGCATCGACTGCGTCAGGCCGCGCCCGCCGATCGGCATCCAGCCGTCCCCGTACTCGGTGATGTGCGCGAAGAGCTTCGGCCCCGCCGCCCCGCCGAGCAGGACGCGCGGGGCGCCCCCGGCCGGCTTGGGGTACGCGTACGACGCCCGGACCGAGACACCGAACTCGCCCTCGTACGCGGTCGGTTCGGGGGCCCACAGCGCCCGCATCAACCGCATCCGCTCCCGGCCCAGCTCGCGGCGCGTCGCCCACTCCACCCCGTGGTCGGCGGCCTCCTCCTTGTTCCAGCCGAAGCCGACGCCGAGGGTGAAACGGCCGCCCGAGACATGGTCGAGGGTGGCGATCTGCTTGGCCAGCGCGATCGGGTCGTGCTCGGTGATCAGCGTGACGCCGGTGCCGAGCAGGAGCCGCTCGGTGACCGCGGACGCCTGACCGAGGGCCACGAAGGGGTCGAGCGTACGGCCGTACTCCGGGGGCAGTTCGGTGCCCGCCGCCGGATAGGGCGTGGCCCGCTCCGTCGGGATGTGGGTGTGCTCGGGGAGGTAGAGACCGGCGAAGCCGCGCTGCTCCAGCTCGCGCGCGAGGCGCACCGGCGTGATGGTCTCGTCGGTCAGGAAGATCGTGGTCGAGATCCGCATAGCGGCACGGTAGGGGGTGGGGCGGGGATTTCCGAGAGGTGCGACGCGTCAGGCTTCTTGTGTTGTCCGGGAGTTCACGGCCTACTACGAGGGTGCCGGACATGAGCGAACCGACCCGACGAACGCTCCTGACGACGAGCGTCGCCTCCGCCGTTACCTTGGGAAGCGTGAGCTTCGCCCACGCGGCCGACACTCCCGGTGACCCGCCTGTCGGCGACCGCACCGAGACGGTCGGCGGCACGCTGCCGCCCGGCTCCCCCGACTACGTCTACCTGCCGGTCGAGGTCCCGCGCGGGGTGCGCGAGATCCACGTCGCGTACGGCTACGACCGGCCGGCCGTCCCCGCCGGGACGCAGGGCAACGCCCTGGACATCGGCATCTTCGACCAGCGCGGCACCGAACTCGGCGGCGAGGGCTTCCGCGGCTGGTCCGGCGGGGCGCGCAAGGAGTTCTTCCTGCGCACCGACGAGGCCACGCCGGGCTACGTCCCCGGTCCGCTGAAGTCCGGGACCTGGTTCGTGGTGCTCGCCCCCTACACCGTGGCGCCGCAGGGGCTCACGTACTCCGTGACGATCACCCTCCGCTTCGGCGCCTCCGCGCCCGTCGTCCGGCCCGTGTACCCGCCGGAGCGGGCGAAGGGCCGCGGCAGGGCCTGGTACCGGGGCGACAGCCATCTCCACACGGTGTACTCCGACGGCCGCCGCACGCCCGCCGAGGTCGCCGCGCTCGCGCGCGCCGCCGGGCTCGACTTCCTCACGGCCACCGAGCACAACACCCATGCCGGGCACGGCGCGTGGGCGGAGCTCGCCGGGGACGACCTGCTGATCCTGCTCGGCGAGGAGGTCACCACGCGCAACGGGCACGTCCTGGCGCTCGGCACCGAGCCCGGCACGTTCGTCGACTGGCGCTACCGGGCGCGGGAGAACCGTTTCGGTCACTTCGCGCGCGCGATCCGCCGGGCGGGCGGTCTGGTCGTCCCGGCGCACCCGCACGCCACCTGCATCGGCTGCAACTGGAAGTTCGGCTTCGGCGACGCGGACGCCGTCGAGGTGTGGAACGGCCCGTACACCCCGGACGACGAGGTGTCCCTGGCCGGCTGGGACGCGGCGCTCGCGAAGGGCCGCTGGACCCCGGCGATGGGCAACAGCGACGCCCATCGCGACCCGGACCGGGTCGGCACCCCGCAGACCGTGGTCCTGGCGGACGAGCTGAGCCGGGAGGCGATCCTGGCGGGGCTGCGCGCGGGCCGCTCGTACGTCGCCGAGTCCTCGGCGGTCTCGCTGGACTTCTCGGTCGCGGACGGCCGGGGGCGTACGGCCGGGATCGGCGAGCGGCTGCGCGTACCGGCGGACCGGACCGTGACGGTCGGGCTCGGGGTGGCGGGCGCCCCGGAGGGCGCCACGGTCCGCTTCGTCACCGACCAGGGCGTGCTGCACACGGCGCCGGTGCCGGCGGCGGGGCAGCGGGTGGAGTGGGCGACGACGGCCGCGTACGCCTCCTACGTACGGGCGGAGGTACGGCACCCGGCGACGCTGCCGCCGCTGCCGGGCGCGCTCGTGGCCTTCACCAACCCGGTGTTTCTCGAGGGCACCCGCTGATCAGGCCTGGTACTCGCTGAGGTCGATGGCGTGCACGCGCAGCGGGACACCGAAGTCCGGGTGCTCGATCTCGCGCTCCGGGACCATGCCGAGCTTGCGCATGACGTTCTCGGAGGCGGTGTTGGAGAGGTGGGCGACGGCGACGACCCGGTCGAGGCCGCGGTCCTGGAGGGCGAACTCCAGGACCGCGTGGGCGGCCTCGGAGGCGTAGCCCTGCCCCCAGAACTGGCGGCCGAGCCGCCAGCCGATCTCCACCTCGTGCCGCAGCTCGGGCAGGTACTCCGGCACGGAGAGCCCGGCGAAGCCGATCAGCTCACCGGAGCCGAGCAGTTCGACGGCGAAGAGCCCGAAGCCCTCGTCGTCCCACTCCTCCTCCCACCGCTCGATGTCCTCGGCGGTCTGCTCCAGATCCCGCACGGACCCGTCCCCGATCCAGCGCATCACCTCGGGGTCGGCGTCGATCTCGGCCATGGGCACGAGGTCGTCGTCGGTCCAGCGGCGCAGGAGGAGGCGGGGGGTCAGGATCTCGGTCATGGCCCCATCCTCTCAGGGCGACGTGGGCCGATCGGGGCGGCGTGCGCTGCTGGGGGCGGCGGTGTGGGCTGGTCGGGGCGGTGGGCGGTGCTCGGGGCGGCGTGCGCCGCTGGGGGCGTGGGGCGCGCTCGGGCCCGCCGAAATCCGCGGGTGCCGGGCTCGGGGTGGCTGCTTGGATGGTGGGCATGCTGACGCGCCTTGAGACGTACTACGACGCCGTCCCCCGATCCGCCGCCCGTGCCGAGGAGTTCGGGTCGCTCACGCTGTTCGTGCGGGAGGGGCGGGGCTGGCCGTACTACGCCCGGCCCGCGCTCGGGCACACCGGGGAGGTGCCGCTCGCCGATGTGGAGCGGGTGCGGGCGCGGCAGCGGGAGCTGGGGGTGCCCGAGGCGTTCGAGTGGGTCGCGGAGACGACGCCGGGGCTGCGGGCGGCCGTGGAGAAGAGCGGGCTCGTGGTCCACGAGCACCCGTTGATGGTCCTCCACGGAGCAGGCGTGCCGGCCGGCGCGCCGACCGGCGTGGACGTACGGATCCTGGAGGTGGGCGACCCCGTCCTGCCGTCGGCCGCCGCCGTGCCGTACGCGGCCTTCGGGGTCGCCCCGGACGCCTCGGTCGCGGCGCAGCTCGCGGTCAGGATCGGCGCGGGGCTCACCCGGCTGGCCGCCGCCGTGGACGCGGACGGCACCGCGCTCTCGGCCGGGCAGCACCAGCCGGTCGCGACCGTTCTCGGCACCGTCTCCGAGGTCGTCGGCGTCGGCACCCTGCCGGCCGCCCGCCGCCGGGGCCTCGGCCTCGCGGTGACCGCCGCGCTGGTCGCGGACGCGCGGGCGCGCGGGGTGGAGACCGTCTTCCTGTCGGCGACGGACGAGGCCGTGGCCCGGCTCTACGCGCGGCTCGGCTTCCGCACGGTCGGTACGGCGCTGATCGCCGAACCGGCGGTCTGAAGAAGCTCTCCGAAAAAAATTCTGCGGTCGTGTCACATCCGCGTCGCGCGGTCCGTCAGTGCTGTGAAGGCGACGAGAACGGCACCACGGACCGCTGAAGGAGCGACCACCATGCAGAGCCACGTGCACGAGATCACCCCCCGTATGACCAACCCGGCCTACGTCCTGCCCGACGCCCAGACGGCGATCCAGGGCCTGGTGAAGGCCACCCGCCAGGGCGGTGTCGCCGAGTCGATCCTGGAGCTCGTGCACCTGCGGGCCAGCCAGATCAACGGCTGCGGCTTCTGCGTCGACTACGGCGCGAAGAGCGCCCGGAAGGCCGGGGTGAGCGACGAGAAGCTGTTCGCCGTGGCCGCCTGGCGGGAGACGCCGTACTTCTCCGACGAGGAGCGGGCCGCGCTCGCGCTCGCCGAGCACGCGACGCGACTCGCGGACACCCCGGACGCCGTGCCGGACCCGGTGTGGGACGCGGCGGCCGACCACTTCGACGAGAAGCAGCTGTCCGCGATCGTGCTGATGGTGGCGCTGACCAACCTGTTCAACCGGATCAACGTCACCGTGCGGCAGCCGGCGGGCGTGGCGATCTGACCGCCGGTCACCGACCCGGGCGCACCATGTACACGTCGATCGGATCCGCCGACTCGACGACGAACCCCTCGCGCTCGTAGAGCCGCTGGGCGGCGCTTCCGCTCAGCACCTGGAGCCGTACGGCGAGGGATTTCTCGTCCGCGCGGGCGAGGAGTTCCCGCAGTACCGCCGTCCCGAGGCCCCGCCCCTGGGCCTCGGGGGCCAGGTAGAAGTGTTCGAGGTACAGGCCGGGGCCGCCGTCCCCGTACGGGCGGAGCGTCACGCAGCCGGCGAAGGCTCCGCCCTCGGTCTCGACGACCGAGGTGTGGTGCGGCGAGAAGCCGTCGCGCAGCCGCTGCCGTACGCGGTGCTCGTCGTAGCGGCCGAGGCGCTCCAGGTCGGGGCGCATCACGACGGCGCGCAGCTCGGCGATCGGTTCCACGTCCTCCGGCCGCCCCGGGCGCAGCGACCACCCCGTCCTCGTATGCACGGACGCATCCTAGGCAGTGCGCCACCCGGGAGGCGGCGCCACCCGGTGGGGGTCCGGCTCGTTGGTGCGGGCATGAAGAAGATGCTCACCGCCGCCCTGACCGGTCTCGCCCTCGCGGGCTCCCTCGGCGCCGCCGGGTCCGCCGTCGCCGACACGACGACCGACCTCGGCAACGCGAACCTGCCCTCCGTCGTTCCGCTGAGCGGCCTGCTGAACCCGCAGGAGCGACAGCCCGCCGAGATGCCGGCCGGCAACGCGGCCGTCGAGGGGCTGCTGCCGGGCCGCTGAGGCGCCGCGCACAGAGAAGCGCGAGGTGGCGGGACCTTTCCGGGTCCCGCCACCTCGCGCGTTCATGACTCAGGTGTCCGTACGGGGTGTCAGTCGGCGACCACCAGCGACGGGGTCTCCTTCGTCAGCACCTCGCCCCGGAAGAACGCGGGGCTCCTGCGCTGCATGACCAGCATGGTCACGAAGCCGACGAGCAGCAGTCCGACGCCGATCACGAAGACCGAGCCGACGCCGAGGACGGACGAGCCGCTGCCGTAGGCCGGGTCCCACATGTCGTACAGGGTCTTGCCGAAGACGGCGGTCAGCAGGACGCCGCCGAGGACCGGGCAGAGGCCCTTGTAGAGGAAGTCCCGGCCGGAGCGGAAGAGCTCCTTGCGGAAGTACCAGGCGCAGGCGAACGCGGTCAGCGAGTAGTAGAAGCAGATCATCAGGCCGAGCGCGTAGATCGTGTCGACCAGGACGTTCTCGCTGACCAGGGTCATCACGGTGTAGAACGCGCCGGTCGCGACGCCCGCGATGATCGTGGCCTTGCCCGGCACCTTGAAGCGCGGGTGGACCTTGGCGAAGGACGGCGGGAGCGCCTCGTACGTCGACATCGCCAGCACTGTGCGGGCCACCGGGATGAACGTCGTCTGGAGGCTGGCCGCCGCGGAGGCGAGGACGGCGACGAAGAGCAGGACGCCGAGGACCGGGCCCATGACCGGTCCCGCGAGGGCCGCGAAGACGTTGTCGGAGGTCTCCGGGTTGGCGAGGCCGAGGCCGGTGTCGCCGGAGCCGACGGCCATCTGCGCGGCGACGCCGGTGGCGAGGTAGGAGCCGACCAGGACGACCATCGCGATGAGCGCGGCGCGGCCGGGGGTCTTGGTGGAGCCCGTGGTCTCCTCGTTGGTCGCCATGCAGGCGTCCCAGCCCCAGTACATGAAGATCGACAGGGAGAGACCGGCCGTGAAGGCGGCGAAGGACTGGACGGCGAACGGGTTCATCCACTCCCAGGAGAAGGAGAGCCCGGTGTCGAAGGCGCCGCTGCCGGCCTTCTGGAAGGCCATCGCGACGAAGACAGCGAGGACGACGAGCTGGAGCCCGACGAGGGCGTACTGCACGCCCTTGGTGGCGGTCATGCCGCGGTAGCTGATCGCGGTCGCGATGGCGATGAGCGCGAGGCAGGTGACGATGTGGACGGCCTTGTTGTCGTCCAGGGCGGCGATGGACTCGGATCCGGTGATCTCACCGGCGAGGAGCCAGAAGTACGAGGTCGCGACGCCGGCCAGGTTGGAGAGCACGATGATCGTCGCGATGACGAGGCCCCAGCCGCACATCCAGCCGATCTTGGGGCCGAAGGCCTTCACGGTCCAGGTGAAGGAGGTGCCGCAGTCGGGCATGACCCGGTTGAGCTCGCGGTACGCGAAGGCGACGAGCAGCATCGGGAGGAAGCCGGCGAGGAAGATCGCGGGCATCTGGAGGCCGACCTCGCCGGCGGTGGAGCCGAGCGTCGAGGTCAGGCAGTAGACGGGGGCGACGGTGGAGATGCCGATGACGGCACTGCCCATCAGTCCGACGGAGTTCCCGCCGAGGCCCTTGCCACGTACGCCGTGGCTGTCGGTCGGGGCGGTGACGCCCCTTACCGTGTCTCCGGCCTGGGGCCGCGCGTCCAGCTGAGTCATGAACAGGACGTTAAGTGCTGCGGTTTCCATATCCGGAAGACGTGAGTCCGGGACTTTGACCGATCTTCACCTTGCATTGAGAGGGACACGAGACCTCTCGGCATTGATTGAAAGATCGACCACCCGGTCGCACCGACCGATTGGTAGGCGTCTCACCGGCCGTCCGATATGCGGGAACCGCAGCACTGCCCTATATGTCCGTTTCCAAATTTTCCCGAAGTATTTTCCGGCCCGTACGGCCGTGGGGTCAGCCCGGCCAGACCACCGCCTGCGTCTCGCTGTACGCGTGCAGCGCGTACGAGCCCACGTCCCGTCCGACCCCGCTCTTCTTGAAGCCGCCGAAGGGCGCCTCCATGTTCCGGCCGATCGTGTTCACCCCGACCCCGCCGGCCCGCAGCCGGGCCGCGATACGGAATGCGCGGGCCACGTCCCCCGACCACACGTAGTCGAGGAGCCCGTAGTCGCTGTCGTTGGCCAGCGCGACGCCCTCCTCCTCGTCGTCGAAGGGGACGACCACGACGACCGGACCGAAGATCTCCTCCCGCACCACCCGCATGTCGTTGGTGCAGTCGGCGAGCAGCGTCGGGGCGACGTAGAAGCCGCGCTCCATGTCGGGCCTGGCCCCGCCCGCCACGACCCGGGCCCCCTCCTTCCGCCCCAGCTCGACGTAGGCCTCCACCCGGTCGCGGTGGGCCGCCGAGATCACCGGCCCGACGACCGTGCCCGGGACCGTCGGGTCGCCGACCTTCATGAAGGCGAGGTAGCCGGTGAGCTTCTCGATCAGCTGCTCGTAGATCCCGCGCTGGGCGAGCACCCGGGTCGGGGCCGTGCAGATCTGGCCGCTGTAGAAGGAGAAGGTGGTGCCGATGCCCATCACGGCCGAGTCGAGGTCGGCGTCGTCGAGGACGAGCGCCGCGCCCTTGCCGCCCAGCTCCATCAGCTGCCGCTTCAGGGCCCGGCCGCAGACCTCGCCGATCCGCTGCCCGACGGCCGTGGAGCCGGTGAAGGAGACCATGTCGACCTCGGGCGAGTCGACGGCCGCCTCGCCGACGGCGGCGCTCGTGCCCGTGACGACGTTGACGACACCGGCCGGGACCCCCGCCTCCTCCAGGGCCCTGGCCATCGCGAAGACGGAGAGCGGGTCCTGCGGGGCGGGCTTCACCACGACCGTGTTGCCCATGGCGAGCGCCGGGGCGATCTTGCCGGCCGGGTTGGCCCAGGGGTTGTTGTACGAGGTGATGCAGGTGACCACGCCGACCGGGCGGCGCACGGCCACCGCGCCGAAGACGCCGGCCTTCCCCATCGGCCCGGCCTCGTTGATCTGCGGGGGCAGCGCCTGCTCGACGGGCTCCAGGGCGCCGCGCGCGTACCGCCGGAAGCGGGACGAGCCGACGGCGACCTGCATGCCGCGCGCGGTCCCGGTGGTCGCGCCGGTCTCGGCCTGCGCGAGGACCACGTTCTCCTCGGCGTCCCTGGCCATCAGGTCGGCGGCCCGGTCGAGGATCGCGGCCCGCTCCTCCGGCTTCGTCCGGGACCAGCTCGCGAAGGCCTCCCGGGCCGCGTCCGCCGCCTCGTACACCTGGCGCGTACTCGCCTCGGGCGCGAGGCCGACGACCTCCTCGGTGGCCGGGTTGACCACCTCGTAGTGCCCGCCGTCGGGCTCGACCCACTCGCCCCCTATGTACAGCCGCTGCCTCATCGGGTGGACACCGTCCTCGTGTCGCGGCCGGAGCGCAGCACCCGGCCGGGTATCGCGCCGGTCACCTCGTCGTCGCGGATGGTCTCCACGCCGTTGACGCGGACGGAGACGATGCCGATCGCCCGCGAGTCGAGCCGGGGGCTGTCGCCCGGCAGGTCGTGCACCAGGGTCGCCGGGCCCGCGTCGATCCGCTCGGGGTCGAAGAGGACCAGGTCGGCGTGGAAGCCCTCGGCGATCCGGCCGCGCTCGCGCAGCCCGAAGAGCCGGGCCGGGTCGTCGCTGAGCATCTTCACCGCCTGCTCCAGCGGGACCAGCTTCCGGCCGCGCAGACAGTCACCGAGGAAGCGGGTGGTGTACGGGGCGCCGCACATCCGGTCCAGGTGCGCGCCCGCGTCGGAGCCGCCGAGCAGCACGTCCTCGTGCTCCCAGGTCTCGCGGCGCAGCGCCCAGGACGCCGGGTCGTTGTCGGTGGGCATGGGCCACAGGACGGTCCTCAGCTCGTCGTTGGCGCAGATCTCGACGAGGCACTGGAAGGGGTCCTGGCCGCGCTCGGCGGCGATGTCCTTGACCACGCGCCCGGTGAGCCCCTCGTTCTCACGGCTGTACGTGTCCCCGATGACGTACCGGCCGAAGTGCGCGAGGCGGCGGAAGACGCCGGCCTCCTTGGAGTCGGCGCGGCGGAGCATCTCGGCGCGGACGTCCGGGTCGCGGAGCTTCGCGATCCGCTCGGGGACGGGCAGGCCCAGGATCTCGCCCCAGCCGGGGATGAGGTTGAGGGCGCAGAACGTGCCGAGCGACATGTTCATGGGGGTGAGGATCGGCATGGTGAGGGCGACGATCCGGCCGCCGGACTTGCGGGCGCGTTCGGAGGCGACGAGCTGGCGCGGGACGCGCTCGGGGACGGCGGCGTCGATGGTGAGGACGTTCCAGTTGAGGGGCCGTCCGGCGGCGGCGGTCATGTCGACGAAGAGGTCGATCTCGTCGTCGGAGAACTGGTCGAGGCAGCCGGCCAGGATCGCCTCGATCTGGGTGCCCTCGTGCTCGCCGACGGCCTGGGAGAGGGCGATCAGCTCGGCGGGGGTGGCGTGCCGGGAGGCGACGGGGACGCCGTCGCCGTCGGAGTGGGTGGACGACTGGGTGGTGGACAGGCCCCAGGCGCCCGCCGCCATGGCCTCGCGCAGGAGGGCGGTCATCCGCTCGATCTGCCCGGGGGAGGCCTCCCCGCCGACGGCGTCGGCGCCCATCACGTACCGGCGCAGCGCGCAGTGCCCGACCATGAAGCCCGCGTTGACGGCGATGCGCCCTTCGAGGGCGTCGAGGTACTCGCCGAAGGACGACCAGCTCCAGTCGACGCCCTCCTCCAGGGCCTTGAGGGCCATGCCCTCGACCTTGGACATCATGCGGCGCGTGTAGTCGGCGTCCTCGGGCCGGTCCGGGTGGAGCGGGGCGAGGGTGAAGCCGCAGTTGCCGCCGGCGACGGTGGTGACGCCGTGGTTCATGGAGGGGGTGGCGAAGGGGTCCCAGAAGAGCTGGGCGTCGTAGTGGGTGTGCGGATCGACGAAGCCGGGGGCGAGGACGAGGCCGCGCGCGTCCTCGGTGGTGCGGGCGACGGCGTCCGCGCCGGCGAGGACGATCCGCCCGTCCTTGATCCCGATGTCGGCGACGCGTGCGGGGGCGCCGGTGCCGTCGACGACGGTGGCGCCCTTGATCAGATGGTCGAGGATCAGGGGGGCGGGGATCGGATGGTCGGCCATGACGGTCCTTTCGGCACGTGGACTGCCCCGGCCGGGGCCCGCGCAGTCGGCCGCGACTGCGAGACCTCCGACCGGGGCCGGTGACGGGGCGGCGGTCCGGGAAGACACCGCCCCGCGCTCGTGGTGGGCGGGCGGGTCAGGACCCGGCGGCGCTCCGGAAGCGGGTCGTGCGGTGGACCGGGTCCGTGTCGATCTTCGGGATCACGTGCTCACCGATCAGCTTGATCGTGTTCACCGTGTCCTCGTAGGAGATGCCGATCGGCAGCCCGAAGGAGAGCTGGTCGGCGCCGGCCTGCTCCCAGCGCTTGCACTGGGCGAGGACCTCCGACGGGTCGCCGCAGATCATCAGCTCCTCCTGGATGAGGAGTTCGATGATCTCCGCGCTGTACTCGGGCAGCAGCTCCGGCCACTCCGGGATGCCCTCGGGGCGCGGGAAGGTGTCGTGGTAGCGGAAGAGCAGCGACTGGAGGTAGTTGAGGCCGCCGCCGACCGCGATCTCGACGGCCTTGTCGTGGGTCTCGGCGCAGATCGCGGTCGAGGTGACCATGACGTTGTCGTTGACGAAGTCGCCGACCGCCTTGGCCTCCTTGATCGCCGTCTTGTACGAGTCGAGGACCCACTCCATGTCGGAGACCTTCTGCACGCTGAAGCCGAGGACCCCGAGCCCCTTCCTGCCCGCCATCGCGTAGGAGGGCGGCGAGCCGGCCGCGTACCACATGGCCGGGTGGGACTTCCCGTACGGCTTGGGCAGGACCTTGCGCGGCGGCAGGGACCAGTGCTTGCCCTGGAAGCCGACGTACTCGTCCTGGAGCCACATCTTGGGGAACTCGGCGATCGTCTCCTCCCAGATCTCCTTCGTGTGGTTCATGTCGGTGATGCCCGGCATGAACCCGAGGATCTCGTGGGAGCCCGCGCCGCGGCCCGAGCCGAACTCGAAGCGGCCCTGGGAGAGGTGGTCGAGCATCGCGACCTTCTCGGCCACCTTGACCGGGTGGTTGACGGGCGCGAGCGGGTTGAAGATGCCGGAGCCGAGGTGGATCCGGTCGGTCGCGTGGGCGAGGTAGCCCAGGTAGACGTCGTTCGCCGAGAGGTGCGAGTACTCCTCCAGGAAGTGGTGCTCGGAGGCCCAGGCGTACTTGAACCCGGACTTGTCCGCCTGGATGACGTACTCGGTCTCCTCCATCAGCGCCTTGTGCTCGGCCTCGGGATCGGTCTCGGCGCGCTTGCCGACGTATCCCTGTACGAAGATCCCGAATTCCAAGGGGGTTCACCGTCCTCGCTGTTTCTGACGTACCGTCAGATTCTCGATGTGCCCGACTGTCGCACCGCGTGGCGGGTGCGTCAATACCTGACGAGTCGTCAGCTATGCGCGGAGACCCGCCGGCTCCGCTCAGAACAGCGCGACGCCCGCCAGCCAGCCGCCGTCGATGACGAAGGGCTGACCGGTGATGTAGGAGGAGTCGTCGGCGGTCAGGAAGAGGGCGAGCGCCGCGACCTCCGCGGGCTTCCCGATCCGCCCCATCGGCACGAGCTTCTGGTACAGCCCGGCCGTCGCCTCGGGGTCCACGCCCTCCGGATTGCTCATCGGGGTGTCGATCGCCCCCGGGCAGACCGCGTTGACCCGGATCCCCTTCCCGGCCAGCTCCAGGGCCGCGACCCGGGTGAGCCCGAGCACCGCGTGCTTGGTGGCGGCGTAGGCGCCGACGCCCGCCATGCCCGTCAGACCGGTGTACGAGGCGGTGTTGACGATCGTGCCGCCGCCCGCCGCCGCGATCTCGGGCGCGACCGTCCGTATCCCCAGGAAGCAGCCCGTCTGGTTGACCTGGACGATCGCCTGGAACTCCTCCAGCGGGGTGGAGACCAGCTCGTTGAAGCGCAGGATGCCCGCGTTGTTGACCAGCCCGTCGATCCGCCCGAACCGCTCCTTGGCGAGGGCGACCGCCCCGGCCCAGTCGTCCTCGCTGGTGACGTCGAGGTGGACGTAGACCGCCCGCTCCTCCCCCAGCTCCTTGGCCAGCGCCTCGCCGGGCGCGTCGAGCACGTCCCCGAGGACGACCCGCGCACCCTCCGCGGCGAAGAGCCGCGCCTCCTGCTCGCCCTGCCCGCGCGCCGCGCCCGTGATGACGACGACCCGCCCGTCCAGCTTGCCCATGTGCCTACTCCTCGCGTCTACAGGTGGGGGGCGACCTCGGCGGCGAACGCCGCCATCTGCTCGGTGAGTTCGGTACGGCTCCGGGAGCGGAACCGGACCTGGATCTGGTGCACACCCATCGCGCCGTACGCGCGCAGCGACTCGGCCAGGGCCTCCGGCTTGCCGGTCAGGGTGCGCCGGCCGACCTCCCAGCCCGGCTCGCCGACGTACAGCGCCTCGGTGATCGCGCCCACCGTGATCGGCTCGGCGATCCCGGCCTCCTCGCGGAGGCTCTCGAGCCGGGCGATCTGCGCGGCCAGCTTCTCCCTGGGGTCGCCCTGCGGCAGCCAGCCGTCGCCCTTGAGCGCGGCCCGGCGCACGGCGGCCGGCGAGGAGCCGCCGACCCAGACCGGCACCCGCTCCTGCGCGGGCCGGGGCCGCTGCCCGAGATCCTTGAAGGCGAACCGCTCCCCCGCGTGCTCCGGGAACTCCTCGGGCCCGAGGGCCGCCCGCAGCGCGTCGATCGTCTCGTCGAGGACACCCCCGCGCCCGGCGAAGTCCGCCCCGACGGCCTCGAACTCCTCCTGCACGTGCCCGGCCCCGACCCCGAGGACGAGCCGGCCGCCCGAGAGGTGGTCGAGGGTCGCGTACGCCTTGGCGGAGACCAGCGGGTGGCGCAGCCCGACGACCGCCACGTGCGAGAGCAGCCGCACCCGTTCGGTGGCGGCGGCCAGGAAGGAGAGGGTGGCGACCGGGTCGTACCAGATGGTGCTCATCGGCCCGGCGAGCCGGCGCGGGATGGCGACGTGGTCGCAGCTCGCGATGTAGTCGAAGCCGGTGCGGTCGGCGACGCGGGCGATCTCCAGCAGATCACCGGGGCCCGCGCCCGCCTCCCAGGGCTCGGCGTAGAGGGTGCTCTGCGACTGGACCGGGAGCTGCATCCCGTAGACCACCATGGTGGACCCCCTGCTCTGGATCTGACGATTCGTCATATCGATGGCGGCTCCCATGCTTGCGTCTGACGGTCCATCAGACAAGGGGCGTGCCACGACCCGCCTCCTGACCTGCCCCGTCGCGGAACCGTCCCGGGCATGTCTCGGAGCCGTAACCGGCTGAGCGACCCGCGCGAGCACCTCCGTACTCCCCCGCGAAGGCAGCACACGAAGGGCGCCGACGCCCACACCACACAGGGGGAACCATGAAGATCCAGCGCCTCGGAGCGATCGCCGCCGTCACCACCGCGGCGGCCCTGCTGCTCACCGCGTGCGGCGGTACGGAGGACAAGGCCGCGGACAAGGCCGCGGACCGGCCCGCGGCGAACGGCGCGAGTTCCGCAGCCCCCGCCTCCTCGGAGTTCACCTCCCTCAGCGGGACCGCCCAGCAGAACAACGCGCAGCCGAAGACCGGCGACTGGGCCAACTCGCCCGGCAAGCCGCAGAAGTGGGTGCAGCTGAGCGCCGCGAGCGCCGGCGCGCTCTCGCCGGTCGTCGTCAACGGCGCGGGCTTCACGCTCTACCGCTTCGACAACGACACCGCCGAGCCGTCCAGGTCCACCTGCAACGACGCCTGCGCGACAACCTGGCCGCCGGTGGTCGTCAAGCCCGGCGGGCGGATCTTCATCGACGGCGTGAAGAAGTCCGACGTGGGCGTGGTCAAGCGGGACGACGGCAACCTCCAGGTCACCATCGGCGGCTGGCCCGTCTACCGCTTCAACAAGGACCTGCGGCCCGGCGACACCAACGGGCAGGGCGTCGGCGGCACCTGGTTCGGCGTGACCCCGGACGGCAAGAAGGCGGGCGGCGGCGCGGGGTCCGGCGATTCCGGCTCCGGCTCCGGCGGTAAGAGCAGCGTGACCCTCTCCGACGAGAAGAACTTCGGCGACCCCTCCGAGGGCCTGGCCGGCACGGGCTGCCAGAACGTGGGGCGCGACAACCGCGCCTCCTCGCTGCAGGCGAGCGGCACGGTGAAGATCTGGACGGAGAAGGACTGCAAGGGCACGTCGAAGTCGGTGAGCGGCACCATCGCCGACCTGGCGTCGATCGGCTTCGACGACACGATCTCGTCCGTCCGCTTCGGCTGACCGGCACGGACCCGGGAGGCCGCGCCCCGCGAGGGTCGCGGCCTCCCGGCGTCATCGGGTCACGGCACCCAGAGCCCGTCCGCCGTCAGACCGAGCAGCTCGATCGCGTTGCCGCGCACGATCCGCTCGACCACGTCCGGCGCGAGGTGGCCCATCTGGGCCTCGCCGACCTCCCGCGACTTGGGCCAGGTGGAGTCGGAGTGCGGGTAGTCCGTCTCGTAGAGGACGTTCCCGACCCCGATCGCGTCGAGGTTCCTCAGCCCGAAGGCGTCGTCGAAGAAGCAGCCGTAGACGTGCTCGGCGAAGAGCTCCGACGGCGGGCGCAGCACCTTCTCGGCGACCCCGCCCCAGCCCCGGTTCTCCTCCCACACCACGTCGGCGCGTTCGAGGATGTACGGGATCCAGCCGATCTGGCCCTCCGCGTACATGATCCGGAGGTTCGGGAAGCGCTCGAACTTGCCGCTCATCAGCCAGTCGACCATCGAGAAGCAGCAGTTGGCGAAGGTGATCGTGGAGCCGACCGCCGGCGGGGCGTCGGCGGACGTGGACGGCATCCGGCTGGAGGAGCCGATGTGCATGGCGACGACCGTGCCCGTCTCGTCGCAGGCGCGCAGGAAGGGGTCCCAGTAGTCCGTGTGGACGGAGGGGAGGCCGAGGTGCGGCGGTATCTCGGAGAAGGCGACGGCGCGCACGCCCCGGGCGGCGTTCCGCCGCACCTCCGCGGCGGCGAGCTCGGCGTCCCAGAGGGGGATGAGGGTGAGCGGGATCAGCCGCCCGTGGGCCTCGGGCCCGCACCACTCCTCCACCATCCAGTCGTTGTAGGCCCGGATCCCGAGGAGCCCCAGCTCACGGTCGCTCGCCTCGGTGAAGGTCTGCCCGCAGAAGCGCGGGAAGGTGGGGAAGCAGAGAGCGGACTGGACGTGGTTGACGTCCATGTCGGCGAGGCGGTCGGGCACGGAGTACGAGCCCGGGCGCATCTGCTCGTAGGTGATGACCTCGAGCCTGATCTCGTCCCGGTCGTAGCCGACGGCGGTGTCGAGGCGGGTGAGCGGCCGGTGCAGGTCCTCGTACACCCACCAGTCGCCGATCGGCCCGTCGTCGCCCTTGGCGCCCATGACGGGCGCGAACTTGCCGCCGAGGAAGGTCATTTCCTTCAGCGGCGCGCGGACGATCCGGGGTCCGGTGTCGCGGTACCTGGACGGGAGCCGGTCCCGCCAGACGTGAGGCGGCTCCACGGTGTGGTCGTCCACCGAGATGATCTTCGGGAAGGTCTCCATGCTTTCACGGTAGCGCTGATCTGACGACCCGTCAGCTCCCTGTCGCCGGACGGTTCGGCCGGAACCCGTCGGATCTTGGGGCGGGACTTGTGCAGACAGTCACCCGATGCTGACGCGCCCCCTCCGGACAAGGCAGACTGTCCAGGGCGAAACCAGCGGTACGGGCAGGGGGAGCTATGGACCGTGCGAACGGCCCGCGCGTTCCGGAGCAGCGCGCTCCGTCGACAGGTCCCGGCGTCGTCGGTCATGACGACCCCGGTCACGACCTGCGCTTCGGTGTGCTCGGCCCGGTGCGCGCCTGGCGCGACGGCGAGGCCCTGCCCTCCGGCTCCCCCCAGCAGCGCGCACTGCTCGCCGCGCTCCTGCTCCGTGACGGGCGGACGGCCACGGCAGGTGAGCTGATCGACGCCATCTGGGGCGACGAGCCGCCCTCGCAGGCCCTGGCGGCGGTACGGACGTACGCCTCGCGCCTGCGCAAGATCCTCAATCCGGGAGTGCTGGTCTCCGAGTCGGGCGGCTACGCCATCCGCACCGCCCGCTCCGGGGCGCTCGACCTGAACGTGGCCCAGGACCTGGCCTCCGAGGCCGACAAACTGCGCGGGGCCGGCGACCGCGCGGCGGCCCGCTCACGGCTGAACAAGGCCCTCGGGCTGTGGGACGGCGAGGCGCTGGCCTCCGTACCGGGGCCGTACGCCGAGACCCAGCGCACCCGCCTGGAGGAGTGGCGGCTCCAGCTCCTGGAGACCCGGCTCGACCTGGACCTGGAGGCGGGCGCGCACGCGGAGGCCGTCTCCGAGCTGACCGCGCTGACCGCGGCGCACCCGCTGCGGGAACGGCTGCGCGAACTGCTCATGCTGGCGCTCTACCGCAGCGGCCGGCAGGCCGAGGCGCTGGCCGTGTACGCCGACACCCGCCGGCTCCTCGCCGACGAACTGGGCGTCGACCCGAACCCGGAGCTCTCCCGCCTCCAGCAGCGGATCCTGCGCGCCGACGCCGAACTGGCCCGCCCGGTCGAGGAGACCGCCCCCGCCCCGGCCCCGGCCGCCCGGCCCGCGCAGCTCCCGGCGACCGTGCCCGACTTCACCGGCCGCGCCTCCTTCGTGCGCGAGCTCGGCGACCAACTCGCCACCGCCGAGGGCTCCGTGATGGCCGTCTCCGCGCTCGCTGGCATCGGCGGCGTCGGCAAGACGACGCTCGCGGTGCACGTGGCGCACGAGGCCCGCCCGCACTTCCCCGACGGCCAGCTGTACGTGGACCTGCAGGGCGCGGGCTCCCGCTGGGCGGCGCCCGAGACGGTCCTCGGCGCCTTCCTGCGGGCCCTCGGGACACCGGACTCGGCGATCCCCGACTCGCTGGAGGAGCGGGCGGCGCTCTACCGCTCCACGCTCGACGGCCGCCGGGTCCTGGTGCTGCTCGACAACGCGCGGGACGCGGCCCAGGTCCGCCCGCTGCTGCCGGGCACGGCGGGCTGCGCGGCGCTGGTGACCAGCCGGATCCGCATGGTGGACCTGGCGGGGGCCCATCTGGTGGACCTGGACGTGATGTCACCGGAGGAGGCGCTGCAGCTCTTCACCCGGATCGTCGGCGAGGAGCGCGTCTCGACGGAGCGCGAGGCCGCCCTCGACGTGGTCGCCGCCTGCGGCTTCCTCCCCCTGGCGATCCGTATCGCCGCCTCGCGGCTGGCCGCCCGGCGCACCTGGACGGTGGCGGTCCTGGCGGCCAAGCTCGCCGACGAGCGGCGCCGCCTCGACGAGCTCCAGGCGGGCGACCTCGCGGTCAAGGCGACCTTCGAACTCGGCTACGGCCAGCTGGAGCCGGCCCAGGCCCGCGCCTTCCGCCTCCTGGGCCTCGCGGACGGCCCGGACATCTCGCTCGCGGCCGCGGCGGCCGTCCTCGACCTGGAACTCCACGCCACGGAGGACCTCCTGGAGGCCCTGGTCGACACATCCCTCGTGGAGTCGGCCGCCCCGGGCCGCTACCGCTACCACGACCTGGTCCGCCTCTACGCGCGTGCGTGCGCGGAACGCGACGAACAGCCCCCGGCGGAACGCGAGAAGGCCCTCTCCCGCCTCCTCGACTTCTACCTCTCGACGGCGGCCCGCGTCTACGCGATCGAACGACCGGGGGACCGCCTGGTCGACCACCTGGAGCCGGTCGCGTACGAGGGCCTGGTCTTCACGGATCGCCACGACGCCCAGGACTGGCTGTACAGCGAGGCGAACTGCCTCCTGGCCTGCGTCCGCCAGTCCGCCGGGTCGGCGGGGAGGCTGCGGCGGGCGGTGGACCTGCTGTGGGCGTGCATCGACCTGGGCGAGTCCGGCGCCAACTCCAAGCAGTACGAGTCCGCGGCGGTGTCGCTGCGCGACGCGGCACGCCAGTTCAGCGACGAACACGCCGAGGGCCGCGCGTACATGACCCTCACCAATGTCCGTACGTACACGGGACGCTTCGACGAGGCCGATCGCGACGCCGCGCACGCCGCCCGCCTCGCGGCCGAGACGTCGGACCCGCTGACCCTGCCGTGGGCGGCCAACGCCCGTGGCATCATCGCCGTCTACCAGACCCGCCAGGCCGACGGCGAGGGGTACCTGACCACGGCCATCGAGGGCTTCCGCGCCGACGGGAACAACCCCGGCGAGGCCAGCGCGCTGTGCAACCTCTCGCGGATCCACCTGTCCATGGGCCGGCTGGAGAGCGCGGTCTCCCTGGCGGAGCAGGGCATAGCCATCTACGACTCCATGGGGCACTCGCTCCGCGGCGCGAACGGCCGCTACGCGCTCGGCATGGCCCTCACCGAGAGCGGCCGGCACAGCGCGGGAGCGGAGGCCCTGCACGAGGCACTGGCCGTCTTCCGGGACAGCCGGCAGCGGCTGTGGGAGGGCATGACGCTCTTCCGGCTCGCGGAACTCGAACTGGCCGCCCGACGGCATGCGCGGGCGGCGGCCCTCGCGGAACAGGCGCTCGTGGTGCTGAGCGGCATCGGCGGCGAGTGGCGGCGCGGGAACGTCCTGGCGGTGCTCGGCCAGGCCCTCGACAACATCGGGCAGAGCGGCCGCGCACAGGCGTGCTGGCGCGAGGCGCTCACGATCCACGAGACCCTCGGCTCGCCGGAAGCCGCTGCCATCAGGGCCCTGTTGACCCCGTCTGCCGCCGCGTAGCGGTCGCGGACGCGGGCGGGGACTGCGCGTTCATCGAACGTTTATCGCCGACCGGCATGCTCTGACTCATCGATCCGTCGCGTCGGGGGGCAGACGGGTCACTGTGAGGCCGTCGCTCCGCACGAACTAGGGTGAGCGGCCCTGAGGCCCGTCCGGCAGTCCACGGGGGAACGGCCGGACGGGCCCAACGATCAGACTCCACCGCTCAGAACAACGGAGGACCCACATGACCGAGCCGAAGAAGACCGAGCCCATCCTGAAGCCCCAGGACCAGCACGCGACCGGCACGGAGGAGGCTGCGATCACGAGCATGGACCAGCACGCCACCGGGGATGGCGCGGACAAGGTCACCACGCTCGACCAGCACGCCACCGGCGGTGGGATCACGACCCTGGACCAGCACGCCACGTCCGAGCCGTTCAAGCCGTAGCCGGCCTGAGCTTCTCTCGGGAACGGCCACGGCGACGCCATCGGGGGAGCCGCCGAGGTCGTCCATGTCCGGAAGCCTGATGCGCACGTGTTCGGGGGACGTCCACCGGAACCGGGGGGACCTCGGCGGACAGAGCGCGGCGCACCGCGACCGGACAGGCAAGACGGAGGGGCCGGGCAGACGCCCGGCCCCTCCGGCCGTGGTCCGGGCCGCCGGCCTCAGACCGCCCGCACCAGCACGCTCGGCGCACACAGCGTGCGCATGTCGTCCTCGTCGGACGTGTAGACCGTCACCCGGCCCGGCTGCCGCCCTGCGATCACCGCGAGGGCGGCGTCGATGGCGTACTTGTGGCCGTGCAGGCCCTTGTCCTTGAGGAGGGAGATCGAGGACTCCGCGACCTCCTCGGTGACGGGCTCGATGACGATGCGGGAGAGCGTCCACTTCCATGCCGCGTAGGGGATCTTGTCGTAGTACGCCTCGATCAGCGTCATGGAACTCGTCACGACCCTGATGCCGAGGTCGTGGGCTTGGACGATGCGCCGGGCCATGACCCGATCGCGTAACGCGGCCTGCGAGAGGCCCTCGGAGTCCAGGACGATGCAGCCATCACTCATGCCGCATCAGCCTGCCGAGCGGCCTTCTCCGCCTCGGCGCGCTCACGCTCTTCCCGCTCCTCGTGCCAGCGTTCGATCTCGCGCCGCTCGGCCTCCGCCGCGGCCAGCTCCTCCTCGGTGAGCGGGCCTCCGGGCTCAAGCATCCACGCGGCCAGCTCCCCCAGCCGGTCCTGCTCCCGCTGGCGCCGTATGGCGTGCGTGACGTACGCGCTGAAGCCGCCCGGACCCACGTCCTTACGGATCTCCTCCGCCAGCTCCTCCGGCAGGGTGACCGTGTACTTCTTCGTTGCCATACCAGTCACCATACTTCCCTCGCGAGTGACCGGCATCACTCGCGAGGGTGAGCGTACGGCTCAGTTCCGCGCGTACGAACCGAGTCCCACCAGGCAGTAGACGTACTCGTTGATCGTCGCGCCGTTGAGGGTGTAGCGGTGGGAGAAGGCGTACTGCGTCTTCGGGTTGCTGTTGCACTTGTTCAGGTCCGAGGTCAGCGGGAACGTCTGGATGACCTTGTAGTGCGCGTCCGACGCCGAGCAGGAGACCTCCTCCACGTTGCTGACGCTCTGCGCGGTCTCCGAGTCCGGGAGCTGCCCGTTCAGGCAGGTGCCCTTGGTGTACGGGTCCGGGGCCGCCTCCGTCGTCTGGGTCGGGGCCGGGGTCGGCGCCGTCGTCGCGTCGAGGGGGTTCTCGAAGGTGGCGGTCGCCGAGGGCGTCGAGCCGCCGCCCGTGTTGTCGGTGCTGTCGCTGTCGTCGTTGGAGAAGATCAGGAACCCGATCACTCCGGCGACGACGAGCGGCACGATGCAGCCCAGGATCCCGGACTTGCGCTGCGGAGCCGCCTGGCCCGCACCGCCACCGGGGCCGGCGAAGAGGTTGACGCTGATGCGCAGGTTGATCACCGACCCGTCGGCGGTGCGCGCCGGGACGAGGTCGCCGTGGCGGCAGGGCGGGACGGAGATGTTCGTGGGGCCGGTCGGCAGCTGGACGGTGATGATCACACCTGTGGCGGCCTGCTGCGGGGTGAGCGTGAGAGGGAACTCGGGCGTCGACACCAACTGCTCCAAGGGGTGAGGCTACGCACTGGGGACGGGGAAAGGTGCGGTGCGGTGCGGTGGTGCTGGGGACGTGCTCGGCGCCGCCCGCCGGGGCGTCGCTGCGCGGGACGCCGCCGCTGTCCTGCTCGTACGGCTGACATCTTGGCCCCTATGACGTGTACTCGACCATCCCCGGTTGCACCCCGCTACCGCCCCCGCAGCACCCCCTTCACGACCTTCCCGCTCGCGTTCCTCGGCAGCTCCCCCACGAACTCCACCGCCCTCGGGACCTTGTAGTTCGCCATCTCCCGGCGCGCCCACGCGATCAGGTCGTCCGCCGTCACCGTCGCCCCCGGGCGGCGGACCGCGAAGGCCTTGCCGACCTCGCCCAGGCGGGCGTCCGGGACGCCGATGACCGCGACGTCGGCGATGTCGGGGTGCAGGCCCAGGAGTTGCTCGATCTCCGCCGGGTAGGCGTTGAAGCCGCCCACGATGAACATGTCCTTGATGCGGTCCGTGATCCGCAGGTTGCCCGCCTCGTCCAGGACGCCCACGTCGCCCGTGTGCAGCCAGCCGTCCGCGTCGATCGCGCGCGCCGTCTCCGCCTCGTCCTCGAAGTAGCCGCTCATCACGTTGTGGCCGCGCACCAGGACCTCGCCCGCGGGCGAGAGGCGGACCTCGGTGTCCGGGATCGGGCGGCCCGAGGTCGTGGCGACGACCTCGGCCGGGTCACCCCGGCGGCACATCGTGACGATCCCGCTCGCCTCGGACAGGCCGTACGCCGTCAGGACCGTGCCCACCCCCAGCTCGCCCCGCAGCCGCTCCACCAGCCGCAGCGGCACCACCGCCGCACCCGTCACCACGAGGCGCAGCGCCGAGAGGTCGTGCGCGGCGCGCGTCGGGTGGTCCAGGATCGACTGGTGCAGCGTCGGCGGGCCCGGCAGCACCGAGATCCGTTCCGCCGCGATGTTGGCGAGGACCGTGTCCACGTTGAAGACCGGCTGCGGGATCATCACCGCGCCCCGCATCAGACAGGCGATGATCCCGGCCTTGTAGCCGAAGGTGTGGAAGAAGGGGTTCACGATCAGATAGCGGTCGCCTTCGCGCAGGCCCGCGAGCTCCGACCAGATCGCGTAGCAGCGCAGGGTCTGGGCGTGCGTGATCACGGCGCCCTTCGGTGCGCCCGTCGTCCCCGAGGTGTAGATGATGTCCGAGGGGGCCGAGGGGTCGAGGGCGTCCGCCCGCGCCCGGACCTGCGCCCCGCTCACCCCGTCGCCCTCCGCCAGGAACGACTTCCAGGTGACGTAGTCGTCCGGGGCGGTCTCGCCGAGCACCACCACCCGCTCCAGGTCCGGGAGTTCGACCTCGGCACGGCGCAGGGACGCGACGTACGAGGTGCCGAGGAAGGTGCCGGTGATGAAGAGCAGTTTGGCCCGGGAGCGGGAGAGGACGTACGCCGCCTCGGTGCCCTTGAAGCGGGTGTTCAGCGGGACGAGCACCGCGCCCGCCGTCACCGCGCCGAGCGCCGAGACGATCCAGTCCAGGGTGTTCGGCGCCCAGATCGCGACCCGGTCGCCCCGCTCCACGCCCGCCGCCATGCAGGCCGCCGCCGCCCGCTCCACGCGGGCGCCCAACTCCTCGTACGAGACGTGGGTACGACCCTCGACGACCGCCTCCGCCGTCCCGTACCGTTCGGCCGCCGAGCGCACCAGGCCCGCTATGGAGCCCCACTCCAGGTCACCGCGCATAACCGCCCCTCCCGTCGCACCCAGGACCTCACCCTTAGCTGACTATCCGTCAGATTAGCTGTACCCTGACGCGCTGTCAGCAGTGAGGACGATCGAGGGGGTCGCGTGCTCAAGGACCGCACAGCCATCGTCGGCATCGGTCAGACACCGTTCGCCAAACAGCTCCCCGAGTCGGAGAAGACCCTGGCCTGCCGGGCGATCCTGGCCGCCCTCGACGACGCCGGGATCGCCCCCTCCGAGGTCGACGGCTTCGCCTCGTACACGATGGAGGAGACCGACGAGGTCGAGGTCGCCAAGGCCATCGGCGCCGGGGACGTCACCTTCTTCTCCAAGATCGGGTACGGCGGCGGCGGCTCCTGCGCCACCGTCGGGCACCTCGCCGCCGCCGTCGCCACCGGACAGGCGAGCGTCGGCGTCGCCTGGCGGTCCCGGAAGCGCGGCTCCGGACCCCGCCCGTGGAAGAACACCGCCGTCCAGCTGCCCACGCCCGGCCAGTGGACCCGCCCCTTCGGGCTGCTGCGCCCCACCGACGAGATCGGCATGCTCGCCCGCCGCTACATGCACGAGTACGGCGCCACCCGCGACCACCTCTTCAACGTCGCCCTCGCCTGCCGCAACCGCGCCAACCAGAACCCGGCCGCGATCATGTACGAACGCCCGCTGACCCGCGAGATGTACATGACCGCCCGCTGGATCAGCGAACCCCTCTGCCTGTTCGACAACTGCTTGGAGACCGACGGCGCGTTGGCGTGCGTGATCGTCAGCGCCGAGCGGGCCCGCGACTGCCGCCGGAAGCCCGTGTACGTCCACTCCGCCGCCCAGGGCCTGCCCGCCCAGCACCACGGCATGGTCAACTACTGGAACGACGACCCGCTCACCGGCCCCGCCTGGACCGCCGCCCGACACCTCTGGAAGCAGGCCGACTTCGGCCCCCAGGACGTCGACGTCGCCCAGATCTACGACGCGTTCACCCCGCTCATCCCTCTCTCCCTGGAGGGCTACGGCTTCTGCGAGCGCGGCGAGGGCGCCGCGTTCACCGAGGGCGGCGCCCTGGAGATCGGCGGCCGGCTGCCCATCAACACCGGCGGCGGCGGCCTCTCGGAGGCGTACGTCCACGGCTTCAACCTCATCAACGAGGGCGTGAAGCAGCTCCGGGGCAGCTCCACCGCCCAGGTCCCCGACGCCGCCACCTGCCTGGTGACCGCCGGCGAGGGCGTCCCCACATCGGCCATCCTGCTGCGAGCCTGAGGAGTTGAGTCCCACCATGCTGACGCCTGTCGTGGACGAGGACGGGGCGCCCTTCTGGGAGTACGCCGCCCGTGGCGAGCTGCGGATCCAGGGCTGCGCCGACTGCGGCGAACTGCGCTTCCCGCCCCGGCCCTGCTGCCCGCACTGCCAGTCCTTCGCCGCCGAGTGGCGGCTGATGTCAGGACGCGGCCGGATCTGGTCGTACGTCCTGCCCCACCCGCCGCTCCTGCCCGAGTACGCCGCCTTCGCCCCGTACAACGCCGTCGTCGTCGAACTCGTCGAGGCGCCCCGCATCCGGCTCGTCGGCAACGTCGTCGCCACCCCGGACGCGGCGCTCGACTCGGTCGACCCGGCCCGGCTGCGCATCGGGGCGGGTGTGCGGGTGGCGTTCACCGAGGTCGACGGCATGGCCGTGCCGCGCTGGCTGCTGGAGCGCGGATGACCGTCACCGTCGCACACGACAAGGAGACCGGCGTCGCGGTCGTCACCCTCGACCGGGCCGCGAAGCACAACGCCCTCACCCTGGACATGGCCCGGCAACTGGGCGAGATCTGGCGGGAGTTGCGTTACGACGACACCGTACGGGCGGCCGTCGTGACCGGCGCGGGACAGCGGGCCTTCTGCACCGGCATCGACCGGGCCGCGGCCGGCGACATCCCGCAGCCCTCCTCCCCGTACACGATCGACGATCCGCTCATCGCCATCGGGCCCAAGGCCAACGACCTGTGGAAGCCGGTCGTCGCCGCCGTGGAGGGCATGGCCTGTGGCGGCGCGTTCTACCTGCTCGGCGAGGCCGAGTTCCTGGTCGCCGGCGAGGGAGCCACCTTCTTCGACCCGCACACCACCTACGGGATGGTCAGCGCCTTCGAGACCATCCACATGGCGCAGCGGATGCCCTTCGGGGAGGTGGCCCGGATGGCCCTGATGGGCGGCGCCGAACGGATCTCGGCCCGCCGCGCGTACGAGACGGGCCTCGTGTCCGAGCTCACGGCGGACGGCGGCGCGCTGGACGCCGCCCGCCGCGCCGCCGCCGTCATGGCCTCCTACCCGACCGAGGCGGTGCAGGGCACGGTCCGGGCGCTCTGGTCGGCCAAGGAGGCCGCCCGCGCCCAGGCCCTCGCCCACGCACCGCACCTGGTCACGCTCGGGAACCTGCCGCCGGAGCGGCAGTCCGAGCTGTTCACCCGGAGGGGGGACGGCTTCCGGCTCCGCTAGGAGCCCCCGAAGGGATCAGGCGGTGGTGCGGTCGGCGTCGACGACGACGCACTGGTTGTACTCGGAGCCGGTGCCGGTGCCGGTGTACGGCGTGGTCGCCTCGGCCGACTTCGACGCACCGGCCTCGACGCGCAGGTCGTCGACCTGCGCCATCGCCAGGGGGGCGCTCGCGTCGCCCTTGAACTGCAGGGAGACGTCGTAGAGGTAGGCCGCGGAGTCGCTGTTCGTGACCGTCACCTTGGCGACCAGGTTCTTGCCGTCGGCGCTGACCTTGCACTCGTCGATGCGGACGTCGCGCTTGGCCTTGTCCCTCGACGAGCCGCCGACACCGCCGGTGGTGACACCGCCACTGCTGCTGCTGGAGCCGGCGCTGTCGGAGCCGCCCGAGCTGCTGGAACTGCTGGAGCTGCTGGAACTGCCACCGCTGCAGCTGCCGCCGTTGGAGCCGCGGGCACCGGTCAGCGCGACCAGGGCGATACCGAAGACGGCGATGGCACGGACATGACGAAGCTTCACGCTTCAACCCCCGTTGAATGTGCGCAGAGCGCGAATGAGCGGAACGAAATGGGCTCGTTTTGACGAGCGCACGTCACCCTACTGGACGCGGACCCCTGCGATCGCACACGTCTTGACCCGGTCGACGGCCTTCGGCGACTCCATCGCGAGGTCGAAGGTCTTCGTCTCACCCGGCTCGACCGTCACGACCTTCTGCGCCTCGTCGACATCCACCCCGCCGGAGCCCTCGAAGTCGACCTCGACCTTGTACGTCGTCGTGACCGCCTCGCGCGAGGTGATCCGCAGGGTCGCCGTCGTGTCGGCCTTACGGGCCGGCTTGCCCTTCCGCTTCTTCTGCGCAGGCTTCACACAGTCCACGACCACCACGTCCACAGTGGAGCTCGGCGAGGAGGTCACGCTCGGCGTCGCGGGGGCCGTGGTGTAGTCGCTGCCACCGCTCGAACCGCTGCCGAGGTCGTCGCCGGAGTAGTCGTAGTCGTCGTTCTTCTTCTTGGAGCTGGAGCAGCCGCCCCCCGAACTCTTGCTCTTGCTCTTGCCGCCGCTGCTCCCGCCGCTCTTGCCGGTCTGGAAGCCCGTCAGCGCGAGCACCACCACCGTGAGCGTCGCCGCGAGCCTGAGACCCCTGCGGCGCGCCGCCCCCGTCCCCGTCCCCGTTGTCATCCTCTGCTCCTCCTGTCGTGTCCGCGCCACCCTAGCGCCGCGTGGCGGGTCCCCCGCACCGGGCGTAGCGTCAAAACCGAGAGCCGGACCGGTAAGGAGGCCGATCGATGGTCCGCAACGTCATCGGCTCGGTCCTGGCCCTCGCCGGAGCGACGGCCGCCGTCTGGAGCCCCTTCCGTGCCTGGTACGACGGCCGTCACGGCAGCGACTACCGCATCGAGGACCTGTTCGGCGGCATCACCGACGCGAAGGCGGAGGTGATCGGCTCGATCCTGCTCCCGTTCGCCTTCGCGGCCGTCGTCACCCTGCTCGGCGTGGTGCTGCGGTCCCGGCTGCTCGTGGCGTTCGCCGGCCTGGTCGTACTCGGCTTCACCATCCTGTGGATGGTCCGCGTCGGGCAGGCCGAGGGCAGCCTGACGATCGGCGGCGACGGTACGGGGCTCGGCGACGGCGTCGCGAACGCCTTCGGCGGCGGGCTCCTGCTGCTCCTCGGCGCGCTCGTCATGTCGGGCCGCACCCGCGCCCGCACCCTGCCCCTCGAACCGGAGCCGACGTACCCGACGTACCCGACGGGGCCCACACGCCCCACGTACCCGACGCTGGACGGCGCCGGGACGCCGGGCGGTGCTCACCCGGGCGGGGGCGGCGAACCCACGCGGACGATGGACGTCCCCACATGGGACCCCGACCGGGACCGGACCCAGGTCCAGGACTGGAACCAGGGTCAGGACTACGACCCCGGCGGCCAGGACTACGACCCCGACGGCCAGGACTACGGCCAAGGCCAGGCTCCCGGCCCCGGCCCCGCTCCCGACCGGAACAACCGCACCTAGCGCGACCCCGCCCGGCGGAGCCTCACGCCC
Organism: Streptomyces sp. NPDC047981; assembly: GCF_040653315.1. Taxonomy (NCBI): domain Bacteria; kingdom Bacillati; phylum Actinomycetota; class Actinomycetes; order Kitasatosporales; family Streptomycetaceae; genus Streptomyces; species Streptomyces sp. NPDC047981. Next base: position 31,700 of record NZ_JBEZNQ010000020.1, read on the forward strand.
TCCGAAGCCTCACGCCCTCGGCGCCGAGCCGCCGCGTCCCGTGGCCGTGCCCTTCACCGCGTCGAGCGCGTACACGCACCGGTCCTTGCTGCAGGCGTACACGACCCCGGCCCGCGCCACCGGCGAGCCGGTGATCTCGCCGCCGGTCGCCAGCTTCCAGCGCAGCTGGCCGCCCGTGGCGTCCAGCGTGTACAGGACGTGGTCCGCCGAGCCGAAGTGCACCCGCCCGTCGGCCACCACCGGCGAGCCGATCAGCTCGCCGCCCGCCGCGAACCGCCACTTCGGCGTGCCCGTGACCGCGTCGAGCGTGTACAGCGCGCTGCCGCTTCCGACGTGCACGTTCCCGTCGACGACGAGCACCGGCTCGTTCGACTGGCGGGACTCGGTCGCGATCCGCCAGCGGTCCTGGCCGGTGGTCGCGTCGAGGGCGTACACCGTGCCGAGGTAGTCGGCGAGGTAGACCCCGCCGCCCGTGACGGCGGGACCGGGGGCGAAGGCCGGCGGGGAGAGGAAGACCGCGGGCGCCTCGAAGTGCCAGCGGACGCGGCCGCCCGCGACATCGATCGACAGCACGCGCGTACCGGCCGCGACGTACACGCAGCCGTCCTCCGCCGGGGCCACCCGCACCGGCACGTTGCCGCAGGAGGCGGCGTCGCCGACGGGGTAGGACCAGCGCTCCACACCCGTACGGGCGTCGAGCGCCTGGAGCCGGGCGTCCCGCCACACGTACACGGTGTCGCCGTGCAGGGCCGGCCCCGCCTCCGGGGTCTCGAACTCGGTCTGTGCGCCGGAGATCTCCCACAGCTTGGCGCCGTTGGACGCCTCCCAGCCCTGGACTCCGCCACCACGCGTGCCGGTGACGACCGTGCCCCGGTCGACCTTGAGCGAGTACACCCACGCGTCGGTCTGGAGCCGCCAGCGCTCACTGCCGTCGGTGGCATCGAGCGCGTACAGCGTGGGCCCGTCGGAGGCGTGGATACGGCCCTGGGCCACGGCCATCGACCAGGCGACGTCCCGGGTCTTGAACTGGCGGCGGCCGCTGGCCACGTCGAGGGCGTGCACCTCGAAGGAGGTGACGTAGAGCAGGTCGCCGTCGACGACCGGGGTGCCCCAGACGTCGTTGGACATCCGGAAGCGCCAGGGCCGCCAGTGCGCGGGCTCCGGCTGCGCGGGCTCCTGGGTCGGCGGGGGTACGGGCAGCCGGGGGCCCGGTTCCGGGGTGTGGGCGCCTCCGGGCGGGCGGATCCAGCCGGTGGCGGTGCTCGTGTCGACGACCCCGGCGAGGGCGGCACGGGTGTCGGCGACCCGGAGACCGGGGCCGATCGGGACGGCGGCGCCCGCGAGCCGTACGGGACCGCCGACGTCGGCGGGCGAGCCCGCGTGCCGGCCGCCGCCGTGGCCGCCCTGGCCGCCGGGGCGGCCGTCGCCGCTCCACTCGGGCGGCTGCCGGGGCGGACGCGGCGGGGTGGGCGGGGTGACCGGGCGCGGCGGGGTGCTCGGGCGGCCGTTGCGGCGGATCTCGATCATCTCGACGGCGGAGCGCGGCAGCCAGGCTGAGGCCGTACCGCTGTCGTCGCTGCCGGGACCGAAGAGGTGGGGCGCGAGCTGGGCCTGCAGATCGGCCGGGGTCGGGCGCCGCGAGACGTCCATCTGCATGCAGGAGTCGATGAGCGGCCGCAGCTCGTCCGGCAGCCCCTCCAGGTCCGGGCCCTCGCGCAGCAGCATGAAGACGGTCTCGACGGGGTTGGCGCCGTGGAAGGGCGCGTGTCCGGTGGCGGCGAACACCAGCATGGACCCCAGCGAGAACACATCGCTCGCGCCGGTGACGCTGCGCGAGTCACGGGCCTGCTCGGGCGACATGTACGCGGGGGTGCCGACGGCCACGTTGGTCATGGTCAGCCGGGTGTTGGAGACCCCGGAGGCGATACCGAAGTCGATCACCCGGGGGCCGTCCTCGACGACGAGGACGTTCGACGGCTTCAGGTCGCGGTGGACCAGGCCCGCGCCGTGGATGGACTGCAGGGCCTCGGCGACCCCGGCGGCCAGCCAGCGGACGGCCTGGGCCGGCAGCGGCCCGCACTCGTTCACTATCTCTTCGAGGGAGGGCGCGGGGACGTACGCGGTGGCCAGCCAGGGCACGGCGGCCCGCGGGTCGGCGTCGACGACGGCGGCCGTGTAGAAACCGGAGACGGCCCGGGCGGCCTCGACCTCACGGGTGAAACGGACACGGAACAGCTGGTCCTCGGCGAGCTCGGTCCGCACGGTCTTGATCGCCACGCGCCGCCCGGAAGCCGAGCGCGCGAGATAGACCAGACCCATGCCACCTGCACCGAGCCGGCCCAGCACCTCGAAGGGCCCGATCCGTCTCGGGTCGTGCTGCGTCAGCTGCTCCACTTGCCTGCCACCTCCCCGTACGGGCCATGAGGGTACGGCCCCGTGGCCCTGATTCTTCCTGTCCGAGGCGACGGTTGCGAACCCGGGGGCGGATCGGGGTGTCTCAGTTCATTTCGCCGGAGGGGGCGGAGGGCTTTTCGGTGGGTTCGGGTGGGGTGGCTGCCTCGGGTGGGGCAGCTGCTTCGGGTGTGGTGGCGGTCGGGGGGTTCTCGGGTTCCCGGGGTTCCGCGAGGATCGCGAAGCGGGCGCCCTGGTTGTCGTGGAGGACGGCGATGCGGCCGTGCGGGGTGTCGAAGGGCGGGTTCGTGACGCGGCCGCCCAGGGCGACGGCCGTCGCGCAGGTGGCGTCGCAGTCGGCGACGGCGAAGTAGACGAGGACGTGGCCGGGCATCGCGGCCGGGAAGGCGTCGGTGAGGACGGCCCGGCCTCCGAAGGCGGTGTCGTCACCGGCGCGTGAGCCGGGCGGGGACCAGACGCGGTAGTCGAAGTCGTTCTCCCTGCCCTCCTCGTCCGGTTCGACCTGGCGGCCGAGGTAGCCGAAGACGGAGGCGTAGAAGGTGTCGACCGCGTCCCGTTCCCTCGTATAGATCTCCATCCAGCAGAAGGAGCCGGGGAGCATCGTCTTCTCGAAGCCTTCGTCGTCGCCCGCCTGGCGCAGCCCGAAGACGGCTCCGCCCGGGTCGGCGGCGAGCGCGAGGACGCCGAAGGGCCCCACGGGGTACGGCTCCATGATCATCTGGCCGCCGGCGGCCTTGATCCGGGCGGCGAGCGTGCCGGCGTTCGCGGTGGCGAGGTAGACGGTCCACGTGGTGGGCATCCGGCCGTCGCTCTTCGGTACGAGTCCGGCGACGCGCTTGCCGTCGCTGAGGGCCTCGTCGCGGTCGGGGTCGAAGGTCCAGCCGAAGAGTTCGCGGTAGAACCGCTTCCCCGCCTCCAGGTCGGGAAGCTGTGCCTCCACCCAGCAGGGGGTGCCCTCTGTGAATACCGCCATGGCTCCACGCTAGGTCGCGTGGTGGCTCCGCGCACGCCCCGTAATCGAACATACCGCCATATAGGGAGCCGCCCGGCCCGGTCTCCACGGAGTTGTCCACCGAAGTTGTCCACAGGCTGTTAATAAGCCTTATCGAGCGGGGCTCCGCTCGACAGACCTCCGCGGCAGACCCCGAGCAGACCCCCGCGGCGCCCTTTCTCTCCTCCCCGGGCCGCCCGAGCGCTGCCCCGGAGGGGGTGCACCCCATTTGCAGTCGGCCGAATCGCGCGCCGATCACCCCTCGGTAAGCTGACGGCATGACAGGACAAGTACGCACCGTCGACGGCCGCGTGGCCGGACGACGCGGTCAGGCGACGCGGCAGAAGCTGCTCGACTGCCTCAGCGAGATGCTCAGCTCCTCGCCGTACCGGGACGTCAAGGTCATCGACGTGGCCCGGAAAGCGGGCACTTCTCCCGCGACGTTCTACCAGTACTTCCCCGACGTCGAGGGTGCCGTCCTCGAGATCGCGGAGGAAATGGCCAAGGAGGGCGCCGCGTTGACCGAGCTGGTCTCCGGCCGTTCCTGGGTCGGCAAGGCCGGCTGGCAGACGTCCGAGGAACTGGTCGAGGGCTTCCTGGACTTCTGGCGCCGGCACGACGCGATCCTGCGGGTCGTGGACCTCGGCGCCGCCGAGGGCGACAAGCGGTTCTACAAGATCCGCATGAAGATCCTGAACTCCGTCACCAACTCCCTTACGGACGCGGTGAAGGACCTCCAGGCCAAGGGGAAGGTCGACAAGGACGTCAGCCCCGCGGCCATGGCGGGCTCCCTGGTGGCGATGCTGGCCTCGGTGGCCGGTCACCAGAAGGGGTTCCAGACCTGGGGCGTCAAGCAAGCCGAACTCAAGCCGAACCTGGCGCTGTTGGTGCACCTGGGGATCACGGGCAAGAAGCCGACGAAGTAGGCAGCGAGCGCCACCCGGCAGCCCGCCCGGCACCGCCCCGCAGCCCGCCCGGCATCACCCGGCAGTCCGCCCGGCAGCCCGCTCGGCGTCACCCGGCAGTCCGCCCGGACCACCGGCCGCCCATCCGCTCCACGCCCGGCCCCCAGCCGCCCGCACGCCGTTCGCCCTCCGTCCTGTCGCGCCGGTGGCGGTGCTCTTCACGAGACCGCCGCCGGCGTTCCCCTGTCCGAGGCGGGTACGGGGCGCGCATTCCGACGCCCGAAGCACCGTCACCGCCCCTCAGCGCCTCGTCAGCGCCTCGTCAGCCGAAAGAGCCTGATCTCCCGCTCCACCCGCGCCTGGTACGTGGCGTACGGCGGCCAGAAGCCGAGCGCGGCCTGCCAGGCGGCGGCGCGCTCCTCCCCCGCGAGCAGCTCCGCCCGCACCGGGATCGTCTCGCCACGCCAACTCACCTCCACGTCGGGGTGTTTCAGCAGGTTCCCGGTCCACGCCGGGTGGCCGTCCCGCCCGAAGTTGGAGCCGATCAGCAGCCATGTACCGGCCGGCTCGGGCATGCATGCGAGCGGCGTCACCCTGGGCTGCCCCGACTTGGCGCCCTTGGCCGTGAGGACGAGCCCCGGCAGCATCTGGGCGCTCAGCATGACCTTGCCGCGCGTCAGCCGGTGCACGGCCCGGTCCATCGCCGGGATGAAGTGCGGGGCGACCTTCGCGAACGTCCGCGTGGACGACACCTTCTGCATCAGACGCACACCCACGGGCATCAGGCCGCCACCTCTCCGAAGAGCCCTGTCACCTGGGCCGCGCGCTCGCGCAGCCGCCGGGCGGGCCCGAACAGCAGCTCGTCCGCCGTCGCCCGCTTGAAGTACAGATGCGCCTCGTGCTCCCAGGTGAAGCCGATGCCGCCGTGCAGCTGGATCGTCTCGCCCGCCACCGTCCGCAGCGCCTCCAGGGCGGCGGCGAGGGCGAGCGGGCCGGCCCCGGCATTCCCGTGCGGGCTCACTCCGGCACTCCCGAGCGGGCCGGCCCCGGCGCCTCCGGGCGCGCCGTCCGGTTCGCGGGCCGCGGCGTACGTCAGCGAGCGGGCCGCCTCCACCTGGACGTACAGGTCGGCGACCCGGTGCTTGACCGCCTGGAAGGAGCCGATCGGCCGCCCGAACTGCTCGCGGGAGCCGACGTACTCGACCGTGCGGTCCAGGGCGGCCTGGGCCGCGCCGACGGCCTCGGCCGCGAGCGCCACGGCCGCCGTCCGCCCGGCCCCGGCGAGCGCCCCGAGCACGTCGACCGGTTCCTCGCCGAGCAACTCGGCCTCCACGTGCCGCAGTTGTATCGAGCCCTGGGAGCGGGTCGCGTCCAGGGCCGACTGCCGTACGCGGACGAGTCCGGCAGCCTCCCCGCGGACGAGGAAGAGCAGGGTCCGGCTGCGCGCGAAGCCGCCGGCGTGGGCGGCGACGAGGAGCAGCCCCGCGCTGTGCCCGTCGAGGACCTGGGTGACCTCCCCGTACAGCTGCCAGCCGCCGCCGTCCACGGCCCGGGCCTGGACGCCGCCGGCCCGGCCGCCGCCCGCGACCCAGGAGGCGTTGTCGCCGGTCAGCCCGAGGGCCAGGGAGAGCGAGCCGCCGGGCACGGCGAGCGCGCAGGTGAGGGTGCCGTCGGCGATGCGCGGCAGCAGGTCTGCGCGCTGCGGTCCGGTGCCGAGGGCGTGGATCACGGGGGCGGCGAGGAGGGCGGTGGCGAGGAGCGGCGAGGGGGCGAGGGCCCGGCCGGTCTCCTCGCAGGCGAGGGCGAGTTCGGCGGGGCCGCAGCCGACGCCCCCGTACTCCTCGGGCAGGGCGAGGCCGGGCAGCCCGAGGGTGCCGGACATCCGGTGCCACAGGTCGGTGTCGTACCCCTCGGGGGTGGCGACGGCGGCGCGGACCTCGGCGGGCCCGGAGCGTTTGGCGAGCAGTTCGCGCAGGGTGCGGCGGATCTCGTCCTGCTCCGCGGTGAAGGCGGCGTCCATGGAGCTCCCCTCCGTATCTGACGGCCCGTCATGTTAGGGCGGGCAGGGTCAGAAACCCAGAGCGCGGAGCCAGAAACCCCGGAGCGCGACGCCGGGGCCCCGGAGCACGGAGCCGGAACCTCAGAGCGCGACGCCAGAAACCCCGGACCACGGAGCCGGGAACCCAGAGCGCGGCGCCGGGAACCGGCGCCGGGACGCGCGCCCCGATCAGCAGATCTCGCCCGGCGCCTTCGCCGTCGCCCGCAGCAGATCCCGTACCAGGGTGAAGTCCACCCGCTCGGGGCGCCGGAAGCGCAGGCAGCCCTTGCCCATGTCCTGGTCGGCGAGCCGCTCCTCGAAGGCCTCGCGGACGTCGGGGCGCATCAAGTAGAAGGAGATGTACTGCTTCTGCGAGGCGAAGGCGATCTCCGGCTCGCCGCCGGGCCTGCGGTAGGTGGGCATCCCGTACGCCATGGCCTCCTCGAAGCCGTGGAGTTCGGTGCGGCAGAGCTCGCGCAGCCGGACGAGCGCCGTCAGGCGGTCCGGGTCCATGACCTCCTCGAGGTAGCCGTCGACGTTCTCGGCCGTGCTGCTCGCCATCCCGAAACTCCTTATCTGATGTACCGTCAGATTCATGCCCACCACTTCACGGAACCGCGACCGCGCCGGGCGACGCGTCGCCGTCGTCGGCATATCCCTCTCCGACTGCGGCCGGGTCGACGAGGCCACTCCCTACACTCTGCACGCCCAGGCGGCCCGCCGCGCCCTCGCGGACAGCGGACTCGACCGGTCGGTGATCGACGGTCTGGCCTCGGCGGGGCTCGGCACGCTCGCCCCGGTCGAGGTCGCCGAGTACCTGGGCCTTCGGCCCCGCTGGGTGGACTCGACCGCCGTCGGCGGCGCCACCTGGGAGGTCATGGCCGCCCACGCGGCCGACGCCATCGCCGCCGGCCACGCCAACGCCGTCCTGCTCGTCTACGGCTCGACCGCCCGCGCCGACATCAAGGCGCGCCGCCGCACCTCGAACCTCTCCTTCGGGGCACGCGGCCCGCTCCAGTTCGAGGCCCCCTACGGGCACACCCTGATCGCCAAGTACGCCATGGCCGCCCGGCGCCACATGCACGAGTACGGGACGACCCTGGAGCAGCTCGCCGAGGTCGCCGTCCAGGCGCGGGCGAACGCGGCGCTCAACCCGGAGGCGATGTTCCGCGAGCCGATCACGGTCGACGAGGTGCTCGGCGGCCCGATGATCGCCGACCCGTTCACCAAGCTGCACTGCTGCATCCGCAGCGACGGCGGCTGCGCGGTGCTGCTCGCCGCCGAGGAGTACGTACCGGACACGGCGAAGGCGCCGGTCTGGATCCTCGGCACGGGCGAGCACGTCTCGCACACCACGATGTCGGAGTGGGAGGACTTCACGGTCTCCCCCGCGGCGGTCAGCGGCCGGCTCGCGTTCGAGCGGGCGGGCGTCACCCCGGCGGACATCGACCTCGCGGAGGTCTACGACGCCTTCACGTACATGACGCTCGTGACCCTCGAAGACCTGGGCTTCTGCGCGAAGGGGGAGGGCGGCGCGTTCGTCGAGGCGAAGGACCACCTGCCGGTGAACACGGACGGCGGCGGACTCTCGGCCTGCCATCCCGGCATGCGCGGCCTGTTCCTCCTGGTGGAGGCGGTCCGCCAGCTCCGCGGCGAGGCCCCGGGCCTCCAGGTGCGCCGCCCGGACGGCAGCCTGCCGGAACTGGCGGTGGCGTCGGGCACCGGCGGCTGGTTCTGCTCGTCGGGGACGGTGGTACTGGCCCGGGGCTGACGCAGGCCGGCACCACCCGCCCAAGAATCTATACAAGCGTCATAGACAGCCGTGTAGGACAGCCGTATAGTCGTGGGTGCGCGGGGTCGGACCGGCCCCGCACCCACGACCGCGACAGGAGTCCCGCCATGCCGACGACGCCCGCACCGCTCAGCAACCGCACGGTCCTCATCTCCGGTGCCTCCATCGCCGGCCCCGCCCTCGCCCTCCTGCTCCGCCGCCACGGCTTCACCCCCACCGTCGTCGAGCGCGCCCCCGAACTCCGCACCGGCGGCTACAAGGTCGACATCCGGGGCACCGCCATCGAGGTCTGCCGCCGCCTCGGGATCCTCGACGAGGTCCGGGCCGGATCCACGGACATGGACGGCGGCTCCTACGTCGACGCGAAGGGCCGCACGATCGGCGAGCTGCCCGCGGAGATCTTCGGCGGCCGGGTCGAGGAGGACGACGAGATCATGCGCGGCGACCTCGCGCGCATCCTGTACGAGCGGACCCGCGACGACGTCGAGTACGTCTTCGGCGACTCGATCGCGGCCCTGCACGACGACGGCGACGGCGTGGACGTCACCTTCGAGAGCGGCACCCACCGCCGCTTCGACCTCGTGGTCGGCGCCGACGGCATGCACTCGAACACCCGGCGCCTCGCCTTCGGCGACGAGCGGCGCTTCACCCGCCACCTGGGCGCGTACATCTCGATCTTCTCCGCCCCGAACCACCTCGGCCTCACCCGCTGGGAGACGTACCACGCCCGCCCGGGGAAGCTGATCTCCGTCTACAGCACCGCCGGCGAGCAGGCGCACACCGCGAAGAACCTCTTCGTCTTCTCCTCGGCCGAGGAACTCTCCTACGACCGCCGGGACACGGCCGCCCAGAAGCGGCTGCTCGCCGAGGCGTTCGCGGGCGACGACTGGGAGATCCCGCGGCTGATCGCCGACGCGGCCGACGCCGAGGACTTCTACTTCGACTCCATCGCGCTCGTCGAGATGGACCGCTGGTCGAGCGGCCGGGTCGTCCTCATCGGCGACGCCGCCCACTGCGTCTCCCCCGCCGCGGGCCAGGGCACCGGCCTCGCCCTCATCGGCGCGTACGTCCTCGCCGGCGAACTCGCGGCGGCGAACGGCGACCACCGCACGGCCTTCGCCGCCTACGAGCGCGTGATGCGCCCGGGCGTGGAGCTGAACCAGCGGTTCGCGGCGCGGTTCGCGAAGGAGATGACGGTCTCCTCCCGCTGGAAGATCGCCCTCCGCATGGCCATGGTCCGCACGCTCCCCCGCACCCCGTGGAAGAACCTGATCGCGAAGAAGATCCGCGACGACATCCAGCGCGCGGCGAACGCGGTCCCGCTGAAGGAGTACGACCAGGAGCGCGCGGTGCGACACGCCTCCCTCTGACCAGGGGCATGGGGGACCGGCGCGCGCCGTCGGGCCCGGGACCGGAGCGGCCCCGCATCCGCTCAGGCCTACGCTTCCGGCATGACCGACTTCGACCGCACCCTCCACTCCCTGCGCGTCTGGGACACCACCCTGCCGTCCTTCGCGCCGGAGACCGCGCCCGCCGAGCCGCTGCCGCTGTTCCACGACTGGTTCGTGGCGGCGGCCGGGGCGGGGCAGGTGGAGCCGCACACCATGTCCCTCGCGACCGTGGACGAGGACGGGCGGCCCGACGTGCGGATCGTGATGCTGCACGGGGCCGACGTCCGCGGGTGGCACTTCGCGTCGCACGCCACCAGTGCCAAGGGCCGCCAGCTCGCCGCCCGCCCCGAGGCCGCGCTCGCCTTCTACTGGCCCGCCCAGGGCCGCCAGGTCCGGGTCAGGGGCCGGGTCTCCACCTCGCCGCGCGACGAGGCGTACGCCGATCTGCACGCCCGCACCACCGGCGCCCTGGCCTCCGCCCTCGTGGGCCGGCAGAGCGAGGTCCTCGCCTCCCTCGACGAGCTGCGCCGGGTGAGCGAGGCGGCCTGGGAGCGGGCCGAGGCGGAGCCGGGGGCGCACGCCGAGAGCTGGACGCTGTACGTCCTGGAGCCGACCGAGGTCGAGTTCTTCCAGGGCGACGAGCGCCGCCGGCACGTCCGGCTCCGCTACCGCAAGGAGACGGCGGACCGCCGCGACGCCGCCGGCTGGGCGCGGGAGCTGCTCTGGCCGTGACCCCGCACCGGGGTCACCATGGAGGGAGGAGGTGCGAAACCATGGGTACGTACATGGATGTCCACCGCAACATGGTGGGGATAACCGCCGATCAGCTGAGGGAAGCGCACGCGGCCGACCTCGCGATCGAGAAGGACGAGGGCGTCCACTTCGAGAAGGCGTGGGCGGACCCGGAGTCCGGCACCGTCTACTGCCTGTCGCACGGGCCCTCGGCCGACGCCGTGCAGCGCATTCACTCCCGTACGGGCCACGCGGCCGACGAGATACACGAAGTGAGCCTCATGGTCTGACGACCGCGTCCTCACCCCCGTACATCTCCTCGACCTCGTCCGCGAAATCGCGCAGCACCGCCGCGCGCCGCAGCTTCAGCGAGGGCGTCAGGTGGCCGCTCCGCTCCGACCACTCGCCGGCCAGGACGCGGAAGGCGCGGATGGACTCGGCCCGGGACACCAGCCGGTTGGCGTCGTCCACGGCGCGCTGGAGCACGCCGAGGAGTTCCTCGTCGTCGGCGAGCCGCCGCAGCGGGAGATGGTCCTTCTTCCGCATCCGCCGCCAGTGGACGAGCCCCTCCTGGTCCAGGGTGAGCAGCGCGGTGATGTACGGGCGGTTGTCGCCGAGGACCATGCACTGGCCGATCAGCGGGTGGGCGCGGAGCCAGTCCTCCAGCGGGGCGGGGGTGACGTTCTTGCCCGCCGAGGTGATCAGGATGTCCTTCTTCCGGCCGGTGATCCGCAGATAGCCGTCCTCGTCCAGGGTGCCGAGGTCGCCGGTCGGGAACCAGCCCTCGTCGGTGCAGGGCACGGCGGCTTCGCGCTGGGCGTCCCAGTAGCCGGCGAAGACGTGCCCGCCTTTCAGCCAGACCTCGCCGTCGTCGGCGATCCGCACCGCCGTTCCTGGCAGTGGCCGGCCGACCGTACCGGTGCGGGGGCGCCGGGGCGGGGTGACCGTGGAGGCCGCGCAGGTCTCGGTGAGGCCGTACCCCTCGTAGACGTCGATCCCGGCGCCGGAGTAGAACTCCGAGAGCCGGGTGCCCAGCGGGGAGCCGCCGCAGATGACGTGCCGCACGCGCCCGCCGAGGGCGTCCCTGATCCGCCGGTAGACCAGCGGGTCGTAGAGCGCGCGGGCGGCGCGCAGCCCGAGCGAGGGCTCGTCCTCGTGGCCGTACCGCCGGGCGACGCGCGCCGCGCGGTCGAAGGAGGAGGCCCGGCCGCTCCGCTCCGCGGTCGCCCGGGCGGAGTTGTACACCTTCTCCAGGACGTACGGGATGGCCAGCAGGAACGTGGGCCGGAAGCCGGCCAGGTCGGCGAGCAGGTCGCTGTTCTCGATGGACGGCGCGTGGCCCAGCCTGACCCGGGCCCGTACGCAGCCGATGGCGACCATCCGGCCGAAGACGTGCGCGAGGGGCAGGAAGAGCAGGGTCGCGGGCGCCTCCTTGCTGAGTTCGCGGAAGACGGGGTGCAGGAAGGCGACGGCGTTGTCGACCTCGGCGAAGAAGTTGCCGTGGGTCAGGGCGCAGCCCTTGGGGCGGCCCGTGGTGCCCGAGGTGTAGACGAGGGTGGCGAGGGTCTCGGGGCCGAGCAGGGCGCGCCGCGCGGTCACGGCCTCGTCGGGGACCTGCGCCCCGGCGCGGCGCAACTGGTCGACGGCTCCCGCGTCGAGGACCCAGAGGTGGGCGAGCCCGGGCAGTCCGCGGCGCTCGGTGGAGACGAGCCGGCCCTGCGCGGGGTCCTCGACGACACAGGCGACGGCGCCGGAGTCCTGGAGGATCCAGCGGGTCTGGAAGGCGGAGGAGGTGGGGTAGACGGGGACGGTGACCAGGCCGGCGGCCCAGGCCGCGAAGTCGATCAGGGTCCATTCGTAGGTGGTGCGCGCCATCAGCGCGAGCCGGTCGCCGGGCCGCAGCCCCGCGGCGATCAACCCCTTGGCGACGGCGTGGACTTCGGCGGCGAAGGCGGCGGCGGTGACGTCGGCCCAGCCGCCGTCGGGGTGCTTGCGGCCGAAGACGACGGCGTCCGGCTCCGCGGCCGCGTTGTCGTAGGGGACATCGGCGAGCGAGCCGTCGCGGGCCGGCGGGACGAGCGGCGGTACGGAGGCCTCCCGTACCGCTCCAGCGACGAGGGTGATCCGAGGCTGGGGCTCGGTGACGGACACGTGAGGCTCCTGGGCGCGGGTAACTCCGAGTAACTCCGCGTCAATCTAGGAGAGATCGGGGAGCGAGGACAATCCCCGGGGGGACCACCGCTCACTGCGCATCAGATTGCCGAGCCCGGCCCAGGAGAAGTTCATCAGCGTCGCCGCCGCCTCCCAGGCCGTCATCCCCGGGGTCTCGTTGGCCCAGCAGGCCAGCGACTCCGCCGCCCCGACGAGCGCCTGGGCGAGCCCGGCGACGTCCCGCTCGGCCAGCTCCGGATCGCGGTTCGTCGCCCGGTGGGTCTCCTGGGCCGCGGCCCCGATCAACGTCCCCACGTACGCGACGATCTCGTCCCGCATCCGCCCCGCCTCACCGGCGAACGGCTCCCCGTGCGTCCGCGCCTGCCGGCTCAGCACCGCCCACCCGTCGGGGTGCTCGGCGGTGTGTGTGAAGAAGGCCAGCAGCCCCGCCCACAGCTGCTCCTCCGCGGGCTCCGCCGGGTCGACGCCGCCCACGACGGCGGCGAGCAGCGCCTGCGCCTCGCGCCGGATGCAGGCGGTGAAGAGCTCTTCCTTGGAGTTCAGGTACAGATAGACCAACGGCTTGGAGACACCGGCGAGTTCGGCGATCTCGTCCATCGAGGCGGCCTGGTACCCCCGCCGCCCGAAGGTCCGCACGGCGGCGTCCATCATCTGCCGCTCCCGCACCTCCCGAGGCATCCGCTTGACCTTGGCCCCAGCCAACTCGCCCCGCCCTTCCCCACCCCGCACGCCGCCCCGTAGGCCGCTCCAGGGGAGAGCCTACGTCCCTCACCGCGCCCCCCGGGAACGCGTGATGCCCACGCCCCCGGAGGGACGTGGGCATCAGGACGGATCCGGTGCGGGTCAGGTCAGGCGGTGGCCGGGACCGCGACCTTCTGCTCGGCCTCGCGGACCTCGCCGCCGTCGACCGGCGAGGCCGAGGCGGAGTTGTACGCGTCGAGGTCGAGGATCTTCTCGCGGGCGGCGACGACGACCGGGACAAGCGCCTGGCCGGCGACGTTCGTGGCCGTGCGCATCATGTCCAGGATCGGGTCGATCGCCATGAGCAGGCCGACGCCCTCCAGGGGGAGGCCCAGGGTGGAGAGGGTCAGGGTCAGCATGACCGTGGCACCCGTGAGGCCGGCCGTGGCGGCGGAGCCGACGACCGAGACGAAGGCGATCAGGAGGTAGTCCTGGATGCCCAGCTGGACGTCGAAGATCTGCGCGATGAAGATCGCGGCGAGCGCCGGGTAGATCGCGGCGCAGCCGTCCATCTTGGTCGTCGCGCCGAACGGGACGGCGAAGGAGGCGTACTCCTTCGGGACGCCGAGGCGCTCGGTGACCTTCTGGGTGACCGGCATGGTGCCGACCGAGGAGCGGGAGACGAAGGCCAGCTGGATGGCGGGCCAGGCGCCCTTGAAGAACTGGATCGGGTTGACCTTGGCGACCGTGGCGAGCAGCAGCGGGTAGACGCCGAAGAGGACCAGGGCGCAGCCGATGTAGACGTCGGCGGTGAAGGTCGCGTACTTGCCGATCAGCTCCCAGCCGTAGTCGGCGATGGCGAAGCCGATGAGGCCGACGGTGCCGATGGGGGCGAGCCGGATGACCCACCACAGGGCCTTCTGGAGGAGTTCGAGGACCGACTCGGAGAGCGACAGGATCGGCTTGGCGCGGTCACCGAGCTTGAGCGCGGCGACACCGGCGACGGCGGCCATGAAGACGATCTGCAGGACGTTCAGCTCGGTGAACGGGGTGATGACGTCCGTCGGGATGATCCCGGTCAGGAAGTCGATCCAGGTGCCCTCGCGCTTGGGCAGCTTGCCGTCCTGCGGGGTGAGGCCGGTGCCGGCGCCCGGGTTGGTGAGCAGGCCGATCGCGAGGCCGATGGCGACCGCGATCAGCGAGGTGATCATGAACCAGACGAGGGTCTGGGCGGCCAGTCGGGCCGCGTTGTTCACCTTGCGGAGGTTGGTGATCGACACCAGGATCGCGAAGAAGACGAGCGGGGCGACGGCCAGCTTCAGGAGCTGGACGAAGATGTCGCCGACCTGGCCGAGGGTGTCCTTCAGCCAGCTGATGTCCTGGCTGCGGGCGAGCCAGCCGAGCAGGACGCCGAGCACGAGACCGGCGACGATCTGGGCCCAGAAGGGGATCTTGGGTATTCGGGACGAAGCCGGGGACTTCGTCTCGGGCGTGGACGCGGACGCGGACACGGGCACACTCCAGCGGTGCGTATCGGGGAAATACGGGGACGGGGGTGCGGTACACACGCGTTCAAGCGGTACCGCTGCATGATGCCGGGGTCAGAGCTCGCGGCAACAGACCGCGGACATACAGCGGCACAGATCGACATGCAGGCGCGCCACGAGCGGGGTGCTCGCGGCATCGAGAAGGCGCACTGGTGTCGTCATGGCAGGTACGTTAACACTTGAACTTTGAGAACCTCAAAGCCCTTCTTTGAGGTAGCCGGAGCCCGCCCGGACCTCCGAAACGCAGAACACCCCGGCCAGGAGCCTTCGAAGCTCCGGTTCGGGGTGTTCTGCTGGCGTTTGTGCTGTGACGAAACTTACCCAGGCCTTACGCGCCCGGGCTTCGCATGCCCGGCCTGACTACACGTCCTCGCGCGACCTGTTCTCCGCGAGGCGGTCCTTCGCCCGGTCGACCTTGGCCACGATCTGCTCGCTCATCGCGTCGCGCTGGCCGCGCAGCAGGACGAAGCTGAGCGGCGCGGAGATCACGATGGCGAGCAGCAGCACCCAGAGCAGGTTGGAGTCGCCGAGACCGCGCGGCAGCACGCCCACGTAGACGAGGCCCCAGAGGGCGAAGAAGCACCCGGCGAAGACGCCGAGGCGCATGAGGGTGTAGCGGAGGGTCGCAGCGCCCGTCCCGTTCGCGGCCACGACGGCCCCTTTCTCTCTGTGTGTCAGTTCGCCCCACCAGTGAAGCACGGGACAAAGGTGATCAATTCAGCGGGAGCAGCATGATGATGTCGTCCCGGTCGTCGCCCTCGGCCACCCGGATCGCGCCGGGCACCCGCCCGACCTCCTTGTAGCCGCAGGAGCCGTAGAAGCGGTCGACGCCCGTGCCGCCCCGGCAGGTGAGCCGGATCGCGTCGATCCCGTCGAAGCCGCGCACCGCGTCCTCGACCGCGGCCATCAGGTCGCGGCCGTACCCCTTGCCCTGGTGGGAGGGGTGGACCATGACCGTGTAGAGCCAGACCCAGTGCTTCATCAGCCGGTGCGTGTTGTACGCGACGAAGGTCGTGGCGGCGACGGTGCCGTCCTGCTCGTAGCCGACGACCAGTCGCATCCGGCCCTCGGTCATGGCGACGAGGTGCTTGACCAGTTCGGGCCGGACCAGCTCGGAGGTCACCGGCGGGACGAAGCCGACGGCCCCGCCCGCGTTGGAGACGTCGGCCCAGAGCCGCAGGACGCCGTCCCGCAGCTCGGGGGTGACCGGCGGGTCGAGTTCGAAGCGCAGGCTCATCGGCGTCAGACCCGCATGGGCTGGGGCGACTCGCGGCGGCCCTCGTCCGGACCCGGGTACTCGCGGATGATCTCGTAGCGGGTGTTGCGCTCCACCGGGCGGAAGCCGGCGTCGCGGATCAGCTCCAGCAGGTCCTCGCGGCCCAGCTTGTTCGGGGTGCCGTAGTTGTCGGCGTCGTGCGTGATCTTGTACTCGACGACCGAGCCGTCCATGTCGTCGGCGCCGTGCTGGAGCGCGAGCTGGGCGGTCTGGACGCCGTGCATGACCCAGAAGACCTTGACGTGCGGCACGTTGTCGAAGAGGAGGCGGGAGACGGCGAAGGTCTTGAGGGCCTCCGCGCCGGTCGCCATCGTCGTGCGCGCCTGGAGCTTGTTGCGGACCTTGCCGTCCTGCATGTCGACGAAGTCGTGCTGGTAGCGCAGCGGGATGAAGACCTGGAAGCCGCCGGTCTCGTCCTGCAGCTCACGCAGCCGCAGCACGTGGTCGACGCGGTGCCGGGGCTCCTCGATGTGCCCGTACAGCATCGTCGACGGGGTCTTGAGCCCCTTCTCGTGCGCGAGGCGGTGGATCCGGGACCAGTCCTCCCAGTGGGTGCGGTGGTCCACGATGTGCTGGCGGACCTCCCAGTCGAAGATCTCCGCGCCGCCGCCGGTGAGGGACTCCAGGCCGGCCTCGATCAGCTCGTCGAGGATGTCGGAGGCCGACATGCCGGAGATGGTCTCGAAGTGGTGGATCTCGGTGGCGGTGAAGGCCTTGAGGGAGACGTTCGGGAGCGCCTTCTTCAGCTCGGAGAGCGAGCGGGGGTAGTAGCGCCAGGGCAGGTTGGGGTGGAGCCCGTTGACGATGTGCAGCTCGGTGAGGTTCTCGTTCTCCATCGCCTTGGCGAGGCGGACGGCCTCCTCGATGCGCATCGTGTACGCGTCCTTCTCGCCAGGCTTGCGCTGGAACGAGCAGTACGCGCAGGACGCGGTGCACACGTTCGTCATGTTGAGGTGGCGGTTGACGTTGAAGTGGACGACGTCACCGTTCTTACGGGTCCTGACCTCGTGGGCCAGGCCGCCGAGCCAGGCCAGGTCGTCGGACGCGTACAGAGCGATGCCGTCCTCGCGGCTCAGCCGCTCTCCGGAACGGACCTTCTGCTCCAGCTCGCGCTTGAGTCCCGCGTCCATCTAGGGCCGCCTCCCATGTCTGACGATTTCAGGCTCCACCCACCGTACTCTCAGCCCTCCTCGGGCAGATCTCCGACCCGGTTCTCCCACTTCGTGGAGAGCACGATCGTCGTACGGGTGCGGGAGACACCCTTGGTGCCGGAGAGCCGGCGGATCGTCTTCTCCAGGCCGTCGACGTCGTCCACCCGCACCTTGAGCATGTACGAGTCGTCGCCGGCGATGAACCAGCAGTCCTCGATCTCGGCGAGGTCCTTCAGACGGCGGGCCACGTCCTCGTGGTCGGCGGCGTCGGAGAGGGAGATGCCGATGAGGGCGGTGACGCCGAGGCCGAGCGAGGCGGCGTCGACGGTGGCGCGGTAGCCGGTGATGACCCCGGCCGCCTCCAGACGGTTGATGCGGTCGGTGACGGAGGGGCCGGAGAGCCCGACGAGTCGGCCGAGTTCGGCGTACGAAGCACGGCCGTTCTCACGCAGAGCCTGGATGAGCTGCCTGTCCACGGCGTCCATAGGTATGAAGCCTTCCATTGTCCAGCGATACCGCGAGTTTAGGTATAGAATCTAAGGTACACAGGGGTCGACACCCTGTGAATCTTTCAGTTGATCAAAGACGATCTTTCAGGAGTGGTGTTCACCGTGTACACGATCGAGATGGCCTACGCCCGTATGCGCGAGCTGCAGGACCTGGCCAACCGCTCGCGTGCCCACCAGCCGTCCGCGCTCGCCCGCCGCGCCGAGAAGAAGCGCGCCGCGAAGAAGCGCTAAGCCCCCCGGGGAGCAGCTCCACCGAGCTCCCCCTCCCAACGGCGGTACAGCCGGTGCGGCACCCCTGCCGCGTCGAGCACGCGCCCCGCGACGAAGTCCACCAGATCCTGGATGTGCGTCGCTCCCGCGTAGAACGCCGGCGAGGCGGGCAGCACCACCGCGCCCGCCTCGTCCAGCGCGACCAGGTGCTTCAGCGTCTGCCCGTTCAGCGGGGTCTCCCGCACCGCGACCACCAGCGGCCGCCGCTCCTTGAGCGTCACGCTCGCCGCCCGCTGCAGCAGGTCCTTCGAAAGTCCCAGCGCCACGCCCGCCACCGAGGCGGTGGACGCGGGCACGATCAGCATCCCCTTCACCGGGTACGAGCCGCTGCTCGGCCCGGCGGCCAGGTCCCCGGCCGCCCAGTACCGCACGTCGTCCACCCGGACGTCGAAGGTGTCGGGCTTCCCGTCCGCGCCCCGCGCCAGCCAGGTCGCCAGGTCCTCGCGCCAGTGCGCGTCCCGGAAGGCGATCCCGGTCTCGTCGAGCAGCGTCAGCCGCGACGCCCGCGACACGACCAGGTCGACGCTCTCGCCCGCCGCGAGCAGCCCCCTCAGCACGGCGGCGGCGTACGGCGTCCCCGACGCCCCGGACACCCCGACCACCCAGGGACGACGCTGCTGTTCCTCTACTACCGGCTCCACGCCGACGAGCCTATCCGGCGGCGTGGGCACCCCGCCCTCTCAGGCCGCCCTTCCGACCTTCACGACGTACACGGTGATCGTCAGGTCGTCCGGCCTCCCGAAGGCGGCGGAACTCCTGCATCGCGATGTGCTCCCACACCACAGCATGGGTCACCGCTCACCCTCGCGGTCCTCGGCCTCCAACTGGGCCATGAACTCCTCGTGGCTGAGCGGCGTCCCGCCGGGATCCGCCTCGCGACGCCTGGCCTCGGCGATGTCCGCCTCGTCGCGCAGGCGCTGGAGTTCGGCGAGGTCCTCTATCGGAACGAGAGCGGCCGCGGGCTTGCCGTACTCGCTGATCAGAATGTGCTCACGGCCGTGCCGGACCCGGCCGACCAACTGGCCCAACTGGTTGCGGGCTTCCACGAGCGGAAAGGTGTCCATGCAAGAACTGTACACACCTGCGGGTCTGTACGGGATTTCGTGACGTGACCGAGGTCCGGCGCGGCGGACGGAGACGCAGAGGGTGACCCCGCGGGGGACCCGCGGTTCCCCCGGGTCTGCCCTCCCGGGCCTGGACCGCCTGTTCCCGCCCCGCGGAGACTGAGCGGGCGCAGGTCATGACGTCACGCCTTCCGGAGCGGCCATGTTCACCCACCGACATCGCGGAGCGACCGAGGCCGCACCGGGCCACGGTCGCGAGCAGCGGCCCCCGGCCCCGGAGCACCTCCCTCACCCCGGGCACCCGCACCACCTCACGCCCGCCGGGCTCCAGGCCATCCAGCGCACCGCGGGGAACGCGGCGGCCGTCCGCGCGATCCAGCGGACCGGGTCCGGCGGCGACACCCCGGGCGAGCAGGGCGCGCAGCCCGCACAGGCACCCCGGTACCGCATCCAGATCCAGACGGCGAAGAACAGCCGCACCCACCACCTCGACTACTGGGGGAACCTCGCGCTCGGCCACGCCTGGGTCGCCCTCTACAAGGAGGAGGGCGGGCAGGAGACCTGGAAGTCCTACGGCTTCTTCCCCGCCGAGGAGGTCGCCCACGACAAGCCCTTCAGGTCGGTGAAGGGCCAGGTCAAGAGGAACCACGACAACCCCGGCAACGCGACCTCGAAGCTCACCGCGGACCTCACGCAGGAGCAGTACGACAAGGCGCGCGAGTTCATCCGGGCCAACGAGAGCCGCTCCTACAACCTGGCCACCTTCAACTGCACCACCTTCGCCCGCTCGGTCTTCCAGGCCGCGACCGGCGAGGCCGCCCCCGGGCTCGGCCTCCCGCTCCTGGAGAACCCGAACACCCTGCAGGACTCCATCAAGCGGCGCAACGACAAGAAGGGCGCCCCGCGCAAGGGCGAGAACATCAACGCCGACGTGGGCTCCAACTCGGACTACGACTCCGACAGCTCGGACGGCAGCTGGTCCAACCCGCTGGGCGGCTTCCGGCAGATGAACGAGCCCGAGACCCCGCCCCCGCCGCCGGCGCAGCGCCCCGCCGCACCGGCCCGCCCGCGCTTCGAGATCGACTGAGGGCGGGCGGGGGCGGCGGCCAGAGGGTCAGGCCGGCATCAGCAGCCCCTCGTCAGAGGGTCAGCCCCCGCATCACCAGGTCGATCAGGGCGCACAGGAAGAGCGAGATGCCGATGAAGCCGTTCGTCGTGAAGAACGCGCGGTTGAGGCGGGACAGGTCGTGCGGCTTGACGATCGTGTGCTCGTAGCAGAACGCCGCGACCACGATCACCAGGCCGATCCAGAAGAACGTTCCGGCGTCGGTGGCCAGCGCGTACCAGACCAGCAGGCCCGTCGTGACGACCGCGGAGCCGCGCGCGCCCCAGAGCGCCGCGGGGACGCCGAAGCGGGCCGGGACCGACATGACGCCGTGGGCACGGTCGGCCTGGACGTCCTGGCAGGCGAAGATCAGGTCGAAGCCGCCGATCCAGACGCCGACCGCGAGGCCGAGGATCACCGCGTCCCAGGACCAGGACCCCGTCACCGCGAGCCAGGCCCCGATCGGCCCTATGGCCTGGGCGAGGCCGAGGATCGCGTGCGGGAAGTTCGTGAACCTCTTGCCGTACGGATAGACCACCATCGGCACCACGGCGAGCGGCGCGAGCGCCAGGCAGAGCGGGTTGAGCAGCGCGGCCGCGCCGAGGAAGACGACGACGGCGATCCCGGCCCCGGTCCAGGCCGATCGCACCGACACCGCGCCGGTGACCAGCTCGCGGCCGGCCGTGCGCGGGTTACGGGCGTCGATCTCCCGGTCGATGATCCGGTTGCAGGCCATCGCGAAGGTCCGCAGGCCCACCATGCAGACGGTGACCAGGAGCAACTTGCCCCAGTGGACGTTCTTGTCCAGCTGGAACATCGCGGTCAGCGAGGCGATGTACGCGAACGGCAGCGCGAACACCGAGTGCTCGATCATCACCAGCCGCAGGAACGCCTTCGTACGCCCCGGCTGGGCGCCGGGCACGGCCGCGGTGGTCACAGGCCGTACTCCTTCCAGCGGCGGTCCACGAGGGCCGCCGTCGCCGGGTCGGACTCCACCATGTCCGGCCAGCCGCCGTCCCGGGTGTAGCCCTCCTCGGGCAGCTTCTTCGTCGCGTCGATGCCGGCCTTGCCGCCCCAGAACTGCTGGTAGGAGGAGTGGTCCAGGTGGTCCACCGGACCCTCGACGACCGTCAGGTCACGGGAGTAGTCGGTGTTCCCCAGCGCCCGCCAGGACACCTCGTGCAGGTCGTGGACGTCGCAGTCCTTGTCCACCACGATGATCAGCTTCGTCAGCGACATCATGTGCGCGCCCCAGATGGCGTGCATGACCTTCTGCGCGTGCTTCGGGTACTTCTTGTCGATCGAGACGATCGCGCAGTTGTGGAAGCCGCCCGACTCGGGCAGGTGGTAGTCCACGATGTCCGGCACGATGATCTTGAGCAGGGGCAGGAAGAACCGCTCCGTGGCCCGGCCCAGCGGCCCGTCCTCGGTCGGCGGACGCCCCACCACGATCGACTGCAGCAGCGGCCGCTTCCGCATCGTGACGCAGTCGATCTTCAGCGCCGGGAACGGCTCCTGCGGCGTGTAGAACCCGGTGTGGTCGCCGAACGGCCCCTCCGGGAGCATCTCGCCCGGCTCCAGCCAGCCCTCGATGACGACCTCGGCCTGCGCCGGCACCTGCAGCGGCACCGTCTTGCAGTCGACCATCTCGATCCGCTTGCCCTGCACGAACCCCGCGAACAGGTACTCGTCGATGTCACCCGGCAGCGGAGCCGTCGACGCGTACGTCACGGCGGGCGGACAGCCGAAGGCGATGGCGACCGGCAGCCGCTCGCCCTTCGCGGCCGCCACCGCGTAGTGGTTGCGGCTGTCCTTGTGGATCTGCCAGTGCATGCCGATGGTGCGCTTGTCGTGCCGCTGGAGGCGGTAGAGCCCGAGGTTCCGCACCCCGGTCTCCGGGTGCTTCGTGTGCGTCAGCCCCAGGTTGAAGAACGAACCGCCGTCCTTGGGCCAGGTGAAGAGCGCGGGCAGCCGGTCCAGGTCGACGTCGTCGCCCATGAGGACGACCTCCTGCACGGGCGCGTTCTCCGCCTTCACCTTCTTCGGCGGCACGTGGACCATCGAGCCCAGCTTGCCGAAGGCCTCCCGTACGCCGACGAAGCCCTGCGGCAGCTCGGGCTTGAGCAGCCCGCCGATCTTGTCGGAGATGTCCTCGTACGACTTCAGGCCCAGCGCCTTGAGCAGCCGCCGGTCGGTGCCGAAGACGTTCATCGCGAGCGGCATGGCGGAGCCCTTGACGTTCTCGAAGAGAAGCGCCGGACCTCCCGCCTTGTTCACCCGGTCGACGATCTCCCCGACCTCCAGGTACGGATCGACTTCGGCCTTGATGCGCTTGAGGTCGCCTTCGCGCTCCAGCGCCCTGAGCAGCGAGCGGAGATCGTCGTAAGCCATAGGGGCAAGTATCGGTCACCGGCTAGGCTGGACCTGTCACCGGGGCCGTCGAATCGTTCCCCGCCACTGTTTCCAGGGGGCTGTCCCACATGCTCAGGGCGTTGATGTACATCCTGCCGCTGGCGCTGACGATCTACGCGTTCATCGACTGCCTCAACACCCCCGAGGACGAGGCCAAGCACCTGCCGAAGGTCGTCTGGGTCATCATCATCCTGCTGTTCTGGATCGTCGGCCCGATCGTGTGGTTCGCCGCGGGCAAGATGCGCAAGCCCCCGACCGGCGGCCGTACGCCCTCGGAGTGGCACCGCAACCACCGCAGCGACTGGGTCGCGCCCGACGACAACCCCGACTTCCTCAAGTCCATCCGCGACGAGAACAAGAAGGACGAGTCCCTCCTCAAGGACTGGGAGGCGGACCTGCGCCGCCGCGAGGAGGAGCTGAAGAATCGCGAGCAGGACGAGGACAAGGGCAAGGACAACGGCTGATGGAGCTGCGGCTCCTCGTCACCTTCGAGAAGGTGGCCACCGTCCTCTCCTTCACCCGGGCAGCGGCGGAACTCCGCTACGCGCAGTCCTCCGTCACCAGCCAGATCCGCGCCCTGGAGTCCTCGCTCGGCGTGGAACTCTTCGAGCGGCTCGGCAGCCGCATCCGGCTCACCGAGGCGGGTGAGCGCCTCGTCCCGTACGCCCGCCGGATCATCGAACTGACGGAGGAGGCGCGGACGGCGGTCGTGGAGACGGACGTACCGTCGGGAACGATCGCGGTAGGCACGATGGAGTCCCTCACCTCCTATCGCCTGCCACCGCTCCTGGAGCTCTTCCACCACCGCTACCCCAAGGTCCAGCTCTCCCTGCGCACGACACTCGGCGACGAGACGAGGCAGGCGCTGCGCCAGGGGACGTACGACATCGGCTTCCTGATGGAACCGGACACCGAGCACGAGGGCCTGGAGAGCGAGGTCCTCGCGCCGGAACCGCTGGCCCTGGTCGCCTCGCCCCGTCACCCGCTCGCCGGCCGTACGGCCCTGACTCCGGCGGACCTGGCGGCGGCGCAGCTGGTGGGCACCGAGCCGGGCTGCCCGTACCGCGACCTGTTCGAGGCGGCGCTCAGCGAGTGGGCGCCGCCCTTCATGGAGTTCGGCACGATCGAGGCGACGAAGCGGGGCGTGGCGGGCGGCCTGGGCATCGCCCTGGTGCCCCGGATCACGGTGGCCGAGGAACTGTCGTCCGGAGTCCTCGTCGAACTGGACTGGAAGGCACCGTTCACCCTCTTCACGCAGATCGCGTGGCGGCGGGGGAAGCGGCTTCCGGCGCATGTGCGGCTGTTCGTGGAGCAGGCGCGGAAGCTCGTGTCGGAGCAGAGCCCGCGAGCGTGACCCGCAGACTGGCGAGCACGATCAGCGGAACCCCGAGGGCCTGGACGAGCCCGATGTGGTGCCCGTACACGGCCCAGTCGGCGACCATCGCGACGGCGGGGTAGGTGAAGGCGAGCACGGCGATCTTCGCGGTGGGCAGCTTCTGGTAGGCGGCGTACATCAGCACGTACATGAGCCCGGTGTGGATGAACCCGAGCCCGACGAGCCACCCCCACCCACTCCCGATCCGACCGCTCTCCTCGAACTCGACGAAGGGCAGCAGCAGCGGCAGCCCGACAAGCACCTGCACGAGCGCGATCAGATGCGGCCGTACGCCGCTGATGCGCTTGGTGACGATGGTGGAGAGCCCGTACAGCACGGCCGCGGCCAGGGCGAACCCGAGCCCCTTGAGGGAGGCGGTGTCCCCGGGTCGTATGCCGGACACGAGCACGAGCCCGACGAACGCGACCGCGAGCCAGCCGAACTTCGCCGCGGTGATCCGCTCCCGGAAGAGCACGGCGCCGAGGACGACGAGGAAGAACGGCTGGGTGTGGTAGACGACGGTGGCGAAGGAGATCGAGGTCGCCTCGTACGCCTCGAAGAGGAACACCCAGTTGAAGACGATGAACACCCCGCCGAGCGCGGCGAGCCCCAGCTTCTTCGCCGTGAACCCATGCCCGCCGAAGTACCCCCGCACGAGGCTGTACACCCCCAGCGCCAGGGCGCCGAAGAGGCACCGGTAGAACACCACGCTGAAGGGCGAGGCCCCGGACTCGACGACGAAGATGCCGAGGGTGCCGGAGAGCACCATGGCAAGGGTCAACTCGACGGTCCCCCGGGCCTGCGTCCCACTCTCGTTTCTCATGCCAGTGACGCTACGAAGGGTGCCCCCGACGGGTCCACGAGCCAGTGAGGCGTCCTGCCGATGAGCCCATCGGCCGAACCGATGGGCTCTGTCGCACGCGGCGGGCGAGGAGGTTGTTCACGACAACAGGCCCTCCCTGTTCACCCACGAGCCCCATGATGCGTCCCTGCCACCGCAACGCCCTGGGGGGACACCTTGCGCATCCGCACCGTCGCAGCAGGAGCCGGCCTCGGCGCCACCGCACTGCTCACCGTCACCGCCTGCGTCGGCGGGCCGGAGAGGCGCGTCGGAATCGAAGAGATCAAGGCCTCCGCCTCCGCGGCCGAAGCCGCCCGACAGGACGTACTCCAGGACACCGCCCGGCGCCCGGAAGCACCCACGGGGACAGCACGCACCGAACTCCTCGCCGCACTGCGCAAGGCCGCCCCCGACACCGTCCGCTACGAGGACGAGGCCATCGAAGCCGCACGTGACCAGTGCCAATCCCTCAACCACGGGGCCTACAAGCCCGACTGGTTCGCGGCGCAGCACTTCACGTACCAGGACGTGAAGACCACCGAAGCCCAGGGCAAGACCATCAACGAGGCGCTGAAGGCTTCCGGCTTCTGCGTCATCGAACAGCCGAGCTGATCAATCGTCATTCCGATCCGGATGACAGAAACACCCGCAGACGAGATGGCGAACCCCATGCGCGCCGCTGTCACGGAGCACCCCGTCCCGGCAGCGGTCGTGGCGGCCGACGATGCAGCGCGGTGACCGGAACTCCGGCTCGGGCTCGACCGCGAGGGCGCGGGTCAGCAGGGACACGCTCACCGCGTCGGCGATCTCCGGGGTCACCCACCAGGCATCCCCGGCGCGGTCGCGGTGCGGACCGTCGTGCCCCACGCCGAGCACGCAGACCGATCCCGCGCACACCGCGCGCATGACCTCCACGACGGCGACCACGGGCCGCCGCGCCCCGCAGCGGCTCACCGGATGCCCCCGGCGTGGATGTTCCGCCGGTCGACGTCCACCCCGACCGTGGCCGGCCACAACACCTGGCGGCGCCTGCGCTGTACGTAGGGCCGCTCCAGGGGCGAGCAGGCGCCGTCGAGGACCAGGACCTGCTCCTGGGCGTAGGGAGAGCGGCGGGCGGGGGCGCGGTGACGCGGCGCGGTGACGGGCGGCGCCGGGCGGGGTCGGGGGCGGGGGCGAGGGACCGGGCGCGGGCGGTGCCTGCCGGTGGGCGGCAGGGTCAGGATCAGCAGCCAGATCAGTAGGCGCGCGATAGGGTTCCGCACGTCATCAACTCCTGTTGCAGTTGGTGGCCATGCCCCGGGAGGTCTAGCCACCTCGCCGGGGTCTTCGTGTCACACGAGCCTACGAGGCATGTATAGCTCTGTATAGCTCACCAGTGGTTCGCACAGGTCTTCGATGCTTACGTTGGTCGGGTGACCGACCGCAACGAGATCCCCGAGTTCGACCCGCAGGGCCCCCAGCTGGTGTACGTCGCGGTGGCCGACCACATCGCCGCCCGTATGGCGGCCGGTGAGTTGAGTCCAGGCGCCCGGCTGCCGGCCGAGCGAGCCCTCGCGGAGGAGTACGGCGTCGCCTACCTCACGATCCGTCGCGCAGCCCGGGTCCTGCGCGAGCGGGGCCTGATCCTGACCGTCCACGGCAAGGGCACTTTCGTCGCCGAGCCTCTCCCGACGGACGAGGGTCAGGAACAGGCGTAAGCGCAGGCCCTGGGACGGAGGTCTGAGAGGCTCTCGGGCCGAACGCCGCCGCGAGCTTCTGGCTCGGCCGCCCTCTCTCCGAGAGTCGCACCTTCCACCGCCGCATCAAGGGCGCTCCCTACGGTCGCGTCGCTCCGCGATGGCCTACGGCCACCCTTGACCCGGCGCCTCCAGGCGCGAGAACACTCTCGGAGGGCGGCCCGGGGGCGTGGCCACGGGGGCAGGCCGGGCATCGCTGCCGTGGCGCGACCGGCCTGCGGCCCGGCGGGTGGGGGGCCGGGCATCGCTCCGGTGAGACGGCCCCCTCGCCCCGGTGGGTGGGGGCTCGGTTCGCGGCCGGGGTGGGGGAGTCGGTGCGGCTTGGGTGTGGTGCGCGGCAGTGGCGTGGGGCGGTGGCGGCACCGGCTCAGCGTCCGACGCCAAGTGGGCAGTTGGGCTTCATGCCCCGCCGGTCGCTCTGGTGGGGCAGGAGGGGAGTGTGCGAGAGGTCGCCGTGCCCTAAGTGCAGCGAACTCCGCGCAGGCCCATGCGAGTAGTGGCTACTACCGGGCCAGCCGGGCACCCGATGCCGACTTCGGGGGCCAACGTGCAGACAGACAGCGATCCGGAAGCTCAGGCCGCTGCCCACGGCTCGGCACGCCAGCCCGGCAATTCCTTGCCCAGCCACTCCTCGACGGTCCGCCGCCATGGGTCGGTGGGGTCGCTGTCGACGGCATCTGCCCAGGTGTCCTCCGCGAGGTCCGGCTCGACCACCAGGCTGTCGAGGTACGCGTCGAAGTCGTCTGCGACGCTCGTGAAGACCCCCTCCGAGAGGTACCCGGGGTGAGGGATGCCGTGGACGGAGGCATGAAGCCGACCGTGGGTGAGCGGGTTCAGGTCCAGGAACAGCGTGTCGTTGCCGCCGTTGCGGGCGATCGGGAGAAGGCCGGTCGTCGAGACCCCACGAGCAAGCCACCCCTCGCGGCTTCGGCGGTACTCGCCCAGCAGGGTGCCCCAGCCGTATTCACCCTCGGCGTCACGGCCAAGCCGGTAGAGATCGTCGAAGCTCTGGAACGGCTCCGGTTCACAGGCCGACAACCGCACCGAGTACGGGAGAATCTCCCCACCCGCCGCTTCCAGGAAGGAGCGGTACGAAGACGGCAGCGGCAGGCCGATCTCCCGTTCGAGGGCTTCAACCTCGCCGGCTTCGTACGGCCTGAACGGCCCCACGACCAACCGGCCTCGATACCAGCGCGACAGTTCCTCGGACACGGCCGGAGTTTCGCACCCGGCCGCACGGCCACAGGAGGCCGGGCCCACCTCCCGAATCGCCGTCTGTCTGCACGTTTGCCCCCGAACTCGCCTCCGAGTGCCCGGTTTACCCGGTACCAGCCATTACTCGCATGGGTCTACGCGGAGTTCGCTGCACTTAGGGCACGGCGACCGCCCGCACGCTCCCCTCCTGCCCCACCAGAGCGACCGGCGGGGCATGAAGCCCGGCGGCCCACTCGGCGTCGGACGCTGAACCGGTGTCGTCACCGCCCCATCCCACTGCCGCGCACCCCACCCAACCCGCAGGGACTCCCCCACCTCGGCCACGAACCGAGCCCCCACCCACCGGCCGCAATCCGCACCTCCGACCGGAGCGATACCCGGCCCCCCACCCACCGGCCCGCAGCCCGGCCCCGCCACCCCAGGCGCTCCCCGCCCTCCCCGGTGGCCACGCCCCCCGGCCGCCCCCCGAGTAGAAACCGGCGACCGGAGGTGGTGGGTCAAGGGTGGCCGTAGGCCATCGCGAAGCGACGCGACCGCAGGGAGCGCCCTTGACGCACCGCCGGAGGTCGCCACACTCAGAACGAGGGCGGCCGGCGCCAGAGGCTCGCGAAGGACCCGGGCCACGGCAGGCAAGGAAGCCCTCACCCGATCCGCGCGTGAGGCGAGAGGCCGCCCGGGGAAGGGTTCCCCCGTGGACCAGGAACAGGCATACCAGTGGCTCGGGACCGCCCTCGCCGAAGCCCGGGCCGGACGGGCCGAAGGGGGGATCCCCATCGGCGCCGCCCTCTACGGTGCCGACGGGACGCTGCTCGGGCGGGGGCGGAACCGGCGGGTGCAGGACGGGGACCCGTCGCTGCACGCGGAGACCGCCGCCTTCCGGGCCGCCGGGCGGCAGCGGTCGTACCGGGGGACCACGATGGTGACGACCCTCTCGCCCTGCTGGTACTGCTCCGGGCTCGTCCGGCAGTTCGGGATCTCGCGGGTCGTGGTCGGGGAGGCGGAGACCTTCCACGGCGGCCACGACTGGCTCGCCGAGCACGGGGTGGAGATCATCCACCTCCACGACCCCGAATGCATCGCGCTCATGCGGGAGTTCATCGCCCACCACCCCGCTCTCTGGAACGAGGACATCGGTCATGAGTGAACGGCCCCCCGAGCGACCCACCACCGACCAACCCCCCACCGCCGCCCTCCCCACCATCGACCTCTCCCGCGACCCCGCCCCCCAGCTCCCCGCCGTCGACCGTGCCCTGCGCGAGGCCGGGTTCCTGCTCGTCGGCGGGCATGGGGTCGACCCGGGACTGCGGGCCGAGATCCGCGACGTCGCCCGGCGGTTCTTCCACCTCCCGGCCGCCGTCAAGGAGCCGTACGCCGTGCGCGTCGGCGGGCGCGGGTGGCTCGGGCCCGGCGCCGAGGCGAACGGGTACGCGGAGGGGACCGCGACCCCGCCCGACCTCAAGGAGTCGCTCTCCTTCGCGGCCGACGAGCCGACCGGCGACCCCGCCGTGGACGCCGAGTGGTTCCTGCCGAACACCTGGCCCGCCGAGGTGCCCGAGCTGAAGCCGCTCGTCCAGTCCTACCTCACCCAGATGCAGGCTCTCTCCGACCACGTCCTCGACCTCCTCGGCGAGGCCCTCGGCGAGGAGCGGGACTTCTTCACCCGGCACACCGGGCACCCGACCTTCGGCTTCAACATCGACTGGTACCCGGGGCGCGAGCGGACCGGGGAGCCCGAGCCGGGGCAGTTCCGGATCGGTCCGCACACCGACTTCGGCACGGTCACGATCCTGGACCGGCAGGCCGGAAAGGGCGGGCTCCAGGTGCACACCGACAAGGGCGGCTGGCAGGACGCGCCGTACGACCCCGACGCCTTCACCATCAACATCGGTGACCTGATGGCGGGTTGGACCGGGACCCGCTGGCGCTCCGGCCGCCACCGGGTGCTGCCGCCGCCCGCCGACGCGCCCGCCGAGGAGCTGATCTCGCTCGTCTACTTCTACGAGTGCGATCCCGGCACCACCATCCACGGCATCGAGTCCCACGCCTACCTCAGGGGCCAACTCGACGCGATCGCCACGGAGTGACCCCTTCCACGCAACAGGCGCACAACAGACCCACAACAGAGTCGAACGGACAGCCGTCATTCCAACACCTCCTACATATCCTTGAGTTGAGGGTGACTGGTGGCGTGACGGGGGTGGCGGCACGTGGACAGGGAGCTGTACGGGCGGGAGGCGGTCTTCCAGGAGGCCGGGCTCGCCTCACGACTGATCGGCATGACGCCGTACCGCTACGCCCGCACCCCGTACGAGCACGACGACGACCCGCCCGTCACCGTCTTCACCGGCGGCCGCGGCATGGGCAAGACCGCCCTCCTGAAGCAGCTCCGCAACGCCTACAAGGCCGCCACTCCGCTCGCCCTGCTGGACTGCGCGCACATCGAAGCTCCGGCCGACCACGGACCCGGCTGGAACCCGCTCACCGGCGCTCTCGCCGAGCTCGCCGTGCAATTGTCGCCGCGCGTGCTCGCCGCCAAGCCGGTGCAGTTCCCCCGGCTCTCGCTCGGGCTCGTCGCCGTCGCCTCCATCGGCTGGTCCCAGGAGGACGACGACCGGGCCCGGCGCGACCTGCAGCGGCTCGGACCGGTCCTGTCGACCGTCGACGCGACCAAGGGCGCCGCCGCGAACTGGGTCACCAAGGTCCTCACCAAGTTCGCCGCCAAGTTCGCCGAGGCCACCGCCCCCATGGCCGGCCTGCTCGCCGAGGCCACCGTCGAGACGGTCCTGGAGGAGGTGTTCGGGCGCTTCCAGCAGAAGGCCGAGGGGTGGTACGGGAGTTACCGCAACGCCGGTGGCCGGGGGAAGGCCGGGCTCCAGCAGCTCGCCATGGACTTCGCGCAGGGCGGCGGCCGCCGCCGCGAGGCCGAGGACTTCCTCGTCGGCGCCCTCGTCGAGGACCTGACCCGCGCGTTCACCGGCCTCGCCAACCGGGGCGCCCGCCGGGGAAGACCCGTCGTCCTCCTCGACAACGCCCACGAGCCGCTCGGCCGGCGCCTGGTCGAACCGATCCTGCGGGCCCGCGCCGACGGCCGCCGCGACCGGGTCGTCGTCATCGCCACCTCCCGCGTCCGCGACCACGACTCCCTCCGGCACGCGACCCGGCTGCGGCTGCCGGAGACCGCGCACCGCGCGCCCTGCCCACGCGGCCCGGACGTCACCTCCAGCATCCTCGCCGTCGAACTGTCCCCGCTGTCGCCCGCCCAGACCCGCAGCGCCTTCGACCGCTTCGACCCGGCCGGCCGCACCCCCGCCGAACTGGCCCGCGCCGTCCACCGGCTGACCGGCGGCCGGCCGCTCGGCGTGGTCCTCCTCGGCCGCGCGGCCGGCGAGGCACCGGCCGACCGGAAACCCACGCTCACCCCCGGCGCGCTCCTCGACCTCACGGTCGAACTGCGCGAGGACAGCGCCCCCGTACCCGTCGCGCCCACCCTCCTCGCACAACTCCTGCCGGGTCTGCGCCTCGGCCCCCACTCCGTTCTCGCCGCCGCCCACGACGAGGACTCGGCCCGGCTGCTCGCCAGGACCCGGCTGCGCGGCGAGTCCCTCGACGGCGACATGGCCCTGCGCGTACGGGACCAGTTGCGCGCCGAGGACTGGCCCGAGGGCCGCGAGCGCTTCGTCGCCGACCCGCTGCTGCGCGCCCTGCTCCTGCACCGGCTGCGGTTCGAGGACGGCGAGGAGTACGCGACCTGGCGGGCCGTCCACGAGACCCTGCACCGGCACTACGCCCCCGGGCCCGTCCCGTACCGGCTGCACCAGGAGCTGGCGCTCGGCCGCACCGACGACGCGGTGACCCACCTGCGCCTCACGTTCCCCGAGCCGGACGTCCTCGGCTGGCTCGACCGGCTCCGCTTCATCGCCTCGGCGCCGTACCCGCGCGAGAGACACCACCCCGGGCGGCACGATCCACGCCACGACCCGCGGCACGATCCACACCACGACCCGCGCCGCGCCATCGCGCTCGGCCAGACCCCCGGGGATCCGCTGCCCGCCACCCTCGACGACGACACCGTCGAACTCCACCTCTCTCTGCGGCGGTTGCTGCACGCCGTCTGGCTGCTCACCGATCCGCTCGCGCTGCCCGACGAGGCGGTGACCGACAAGCTGGCGCACGAGCTGCGCCAGCTCTCCGGCCGCCACCGGACGGGGAACAGTCCGCTCTGGGACGCGGCCACCCACTGGCCGAGGGACATCCGCGCCTGGCGGGCGCTCTCGCTCCCGCCCGGGGCGGAGAACGGAGTCTGAGGCCATGGTCAGCCCCCTGCGCGCCCGCTTCTGGTACACCGCCCGGCAGAAGATCCTCACCAGCGCCGTCGCCGTGGCCGTCCTCGCCGCCGTGACCTGGTTCGCCGTGGACCGCGCGACGACCCCGGAGGACCGTTCCTGCGCCGCGGGCGTGGCACGGCCGGCGGGCAGCGCCGAGTGCGTCGGCGTCAACGGCGACGGCTACGACTTCGGGGTCCCGGCGCTGACCGAGGTCACCGGGCTGATCCGGGCCGAGAACGGCTCCCTGAAGCCGGGCGAGTACGCGACGGTCGCCCTGCTGCTGCCGCTGACCTCCACCGACAGCGGCATGCGGGAGAAGATGCTGTACGAGGTCGTGGGCGCGTACGCCCGCCAGTACCGGGCCAATCACGAGTCGAACAGCGAGACCCCGAAGATCCGCCTGGTCCTCGCCAACACCGGCAAGGGCAACGCCCATTGGCGGACGACGGTCGAGCAGCTGAAGGGGATGACGGGCGGCGAGGACCGGCTGCGCGCGGTCTCCGGCGTCGCCACCTCCTCCACCGAGATACGGCAAGCGGTGGCGGCCCTGACCGGCGCGGGCATCGCCGTCGTCGGCACCACCATCACCGCCGACGACATCGCCAACGGCCCCGGCGCCGGGAAGAACCGCTACCCCGGCCTCGCCAGGGTCTCCCCCACCAACGGCGACGAGGCGAAGGCGCTCGCCCACTTCGGGAAGGTCGAGGGGGCCAAGGCGCTGCTCGTCCAGGACACCCGGACCGGCGACCACTACACGGACACCCTCAAGGCGGCGTTCTCCGCCTCCCTCAAGGGCGCGCCGTACGAGCCGCAGCTCTTCACCTCCCCGCCGGACCCCACCGAGGAGGGCACGACCGCGAACACCTTCCGCCAGATCACGCACCTCATCTGCGACACGCAGGCGGAGACGGTGTTCTTCGCGGGCCGCCACACCCAGCTGCGCCAGTTCATCAACGCGCTCGGCGCGCGGGGCTGCGCCGAGCGGCCGTTCACGATCCTGACCGGCGACGAGGGCTCGTACCTGGGCGCGGACACCAGGCTCAACCGGTCCGCGCTGCGGGCGAAGCTGACCGTCCGCTACGCCGCGCTGGCCCACCCCGACGCCTGGAAGCCGACGACGGGCCGCCCGGTCCCGGCGACGGGCGGTTCGACGGCCGCGTACGAGACGTTCCTCGCGGACATCGCCCGCGCGTCGAAGAAGCCGGTGCCGCTCACGGACGGCCAGGCGATCGTGGCGTACGACGCGATGGCGACGGCCGTCCACGCGATCCGCCAGGCGACCCCGCGGGGCGCCCAGTACCCGGAGCTCGCGGACGTGGTCACGCAGTGGCCCCAGGTGAAGGGCTCACTGCGGGTGGACGGCGCGAGCGGCTGGATCTGCCTGGACAACTACGGCAACCCGTTCAACAAGGCGGTCCCGATCGTGGAGCTGGCCGAGGACGGCAGCCAGCGGTTCGTCCAGATCGCGTGGCCGGAGCGCACCGCGCCGAAGCAGGAGTGCCTGCCGCCGGGACGGGGCTAGCGGGGCTCGCGGGGGCAAGCAGGGCCAGAAGCCCAGCAGGGTCAGAAGGGCCACAGAGGCCGGCACGACCGGGCCTGTCCTGTCCTGGCCGCTCCTGCCCGGTCCGTCACGGCTCCCACTTGGGCCAGGGGGCCTCGTCCCGTTCGTACAGGTCACGCAGGTGCTGCCACCGCTCGGCCGTCCAGTCCCGCCAGTCCGTCGGGTGGCCGTCGAGGGCGCGCACGAGCCGCTCGAAGTGGTCGTGCCAGCCGGCCATGACGTCCAGCTTCTCGTCCCGTGCCGCCCGGAACTCGTTGGTGAAACGCAGCACGGTCGAGCCGCCGCCTTCGGAGGGTTCCAGATGGAACCTGATCCGGCCGTGCGTCGGCTCGACCGTGTACTCGGCCACGTACTCCGGGTCCCAGGCCGTCACCGTGCCCGAGACCACCGTGTCTCCGTTCAGCCAGCGCAGCGTGACCGCTCCGCCGAGCCTCGGCTCCAGCGGATCGGCCGCGCAGAGCCACTGCGGCAGCCCTTCCGGGCTGGCGACCGCCGCCCAGACCCGCGCGAGCGGATGGGGCAGATCGATCACGTACCGCAGGTGACGCAGGTCGCCGTCGTGGGTCTCGCACCTGCCCCGGGGAATCTCGTCGCTCATACCTCAAGCGTCGCGCCGGGGCACGGGCCGTGCCAGCTCAGAGCGGGTCAGACGCCCGCGTACGAGTGCTTGCTGCTCACGAAGATGTTCACGCCGTAGTAGTTGAAGAGGAAGCAACCGAAGGCGATGAGCGCGATGTACGCGGCCTTGCGGCCCTTCCAGCCGGCCGTGGCGCGGGCGTGCAGGTACGCCGCGTAGCCGACCCAGGTGATGAAGGACCAGACCTCCTTGGCGTCCCAGCCCCAGTAGCGGCCCCACGCGTCGCCGGCCCAGATCGCGCCCGCGATGATCGTGAAGGTCCACAGCGGGAAGACCGCCGCGTTGACCCGGTACGAGAACTTGTCCAGGGAGGCCGCCGAGGGCAGCCGCTCCAGGACCGAGCGGGCGAAGGAGCCCGGGTTGCCGCCGCCCGCGAGCTTGCTCTCGTAGGAGTCACGGAAGAGGTACAGCAGGGTGGCGACCGCGCCCAGGTAGAAGACGGCGCCGCAGAAGATCGCGGTGGAGACGTGGATCCACAGCCAGTACGAGTCGAGCGCGGGGACCAGCTGGTCGCTGTCGGTGTAGAGCCAGGTGGTGGCGAGGCCGAGGTCGAGCAGGACGGTCGTCACCAGCGGCAGACCGATCCAGCGGACGTTCTTCTTCGCGACGAGGAAGCCGAGGTACGCGCCGACCGCCACGGTGGAGAACGTGGTGGAGAACTCGTACATGTTGCCCCAGGGGGCGCGCTGCACCGCGAGGGCGCGGGAGACCACGCCCGCCGCCTCGACGAGGAACGCGAGCGCGGTGAGCGAGACGGCGATACGGCCGTACAGGTCGCCCTTGACCGTGCCGCCGGCCGCGCCGGGGCCGTCGGGCACGTCGCGGACGCCCGCGCCGGAGCGGGTGACGACCTGCGGCTTGTCGAGGACGGTGGTGCCTCCGCCCGCCGTCTTCACCTGGACGGCGGGCGCGGCCGCGGTCGCCTTCGCGTTCGCCTGGGGGGTGAGCGCGGCGGCGGTACGGCCGACCTTGCTGCGGCTGCCGAACACCCACTCGGCGATGTGCGCGAGGAAGGCCAGGGTGTAGACGGCCATCGAGGAGTAGATGAGCGTGTTGCTCATCTGCGCCAGGCTCTCGTTGGTCTCGGCGGCGAGACTCACGGCGGCGAGATTCACTTCTCAGCCCCTTCGGCTTCGGCTTCGGCTTCCGCTTCGGCAGGTTCAGCGGTGTCCGCCGGTTCGGCGTCCGCCCGTTCGGCTTCCGGCGCGGTCGGCGCCTGTGCGTGGAGCGCGGCGGCCAGGTCGGCCAGCTCCTCCGGGAGCTTGGCGGATTCGCTCCGGCCAAGGCCCGCCATCTCGACGACGGTCACGCCGTCCTTCCCCCGTACGGCCCGCACCCAGACGCGGCGGCGCTGGATGAAGAGCGAGCCGGTGAGGCCCGCGATGGCCGCGATCGCGCCGGAGAGGGCGAGACCGTTGCCCGGCTGCTGGGAGATCTGGAAGCTCGCCCACTCCTTGATGTCCTTCTCGAACGTGATCGAGCCGGCGCCGTCGGGCAGCTTCATCGTCTCGCCGGGCAGCATCCGCTGCGCGACGCCGGTCCCGCCCTCGACCGAGAACTGCTTCATCTTGGAGGTGTCGAGCTGGTACACGTTCTGCGGCAGCCCCGAGTTGACGCGCAGGTCACCGTGGTAGCCGGTGAGCGCCATGACGGGGAAGTCGAGGGCCGGGAACTGGGAGAACATGTCGCCCTTGCCGGCACCGGCGAACGTGGGCACGAAGAAGGCCTTGAAGCCCAGCTGCTCCTTCTTGCCG
Organism: Streptomyces sp. NPDC047981; assembly: GCF_040653315.1. Classification (NCBI taxonomy): domain Bacteria; kingdom Bacillati; phylum Actinomycetota; class Actinomycetes; order Kitasatosporales; family Streptomycetaceae; genus Streptomyces; species Streptomyces sp. NPDC047981. The sequence goes on from NZ_JBEZNQ010000020.1 coordinate 67,592, forward strand.
TTCTTGTCGCGGTAGCCGTCCATCACCTTGATCGCGCCGGTGGAGGTGATGTTGTTGTCGAAGGGCAGCAGCGGGACGGCGCCGTGGAAGACGACCTTGCCCCGGCCGTCCTTGACGGTGACGACGGGCGCGTACCCGTGGGCGATCAGATAGACCTTGGAGCCGCCGACCTGCAGCGGCTCGTTGACCCGGATGACGGCCTTCTTGTCCTGGCCGGCCGCCTCGGAGTAGGTGACGGCGGCCTCGAAGGTGCGCGGGGTGCCGCGCTGCGGGCCGCTCTTCTCGTACGTGCCGGTGAAGCTGTCCAGCTGGAAGCTGAACGGGGCGAGGTCGTCGGCGCTGTAGAGCGAGCCGGACTTGAAGTCGTCGTACTGGGTGAGGGTGTTGGCGAAGCCGTCGCCCTCGACGACCAGCTTGCCGCCCTCGGACTTGAAGAGCTGGCCCCAGGCGAAGGCGATCAGCATCACGATCAGGGCGAGGTGGAAGAGCAGGTTGCCCGCCTCGCGGAGGTAGCCCTTCTCCGCGGCGACGGCGTCCTTGACGGTGTGCGCGCGGAACCGGCGGCCCTTGAGGAGGGTGAGCGCGGCCTCGCGGACCTGCTCGGGCTCGGCCTCGGTCCGCCAGGTCGTGTACGCGGGCAGTCGGGTGAGGCGGCCGGGGGCGCCGGGCGGGCGGCCGCGGAGCTGGCCGATGAACTGCCAGCTGCGCGGGACGATGCAGCCGATGAGGGAGACGAAGAGCAGGATGTAGATCGCGGAGAACCACACCGAGCTGTAGACGTCGAAGAGCTGGAGCTTCTCGTAGATCGGCGTGAGCGTGGGGTGGGCCTCCTGGAAGGTCCGCACCTTCAGCTCGTCCGCGGGGGTCTGCGGGATGAGCGAGCCGGGGATCGCGCCGAGGGAGAGCAGGAAGAGCAGGATCAGCGCCACCCGCATGGAGGTGAGCTGCCGCCAGAACCAGCGGATCCAGCCGATGACCCCGAGGGTCGGGCCGGCGACGGCGGTCTCCTCCTGCGGGGCGGTGGAGAGCTGGGAGCCCGCCGCGGTCAGGTCGTCGCGCGCTTCGGTCTCGTTCGAGCTGGTCCCGTCGAGGCCGGGCTCGCGCGCTTCGGTCTCGTCGGGGCTGGTCTCGTTCGGGCTGGTGTGGGTCATTGGGTCAGATCCCCGGGGTGAAGCCGGCAGTCCAGACCTGCATCTCGGACACGATGCGATCCCAGGCTCCGGTGACGAGCAGCAGGCCGGTCGCGATCAGCATGATGCCGCCGATGCGCATGACCCAGACATAATGCCGCTTCACCCAGCCGAAGGCCCCAAGGGCCCTGCGGAAGGCGATCGCGGTGAGGATGAACGGCAGGCCGAGGCCCAGGCAGTAGGCCACGGTGAGGACGGCTCCGCGTCCGGCGCTGGCCTCGTTGGAGGCGAGGGCGAGCACGGCGGCGAGGGTCGGGCCGATGCAGGGCACCCAGCCGACGCCGAACAGCACGCCCAGCATGGGCGCCCCGAGGAGTCCGGTCACGGGCCGCTTGTGGAAGCGGAACTCGCGGCGGGTGATCGAGGGCATCGCGCCCATGAAGAACAGGCCGAGCAGGATGGTGAGGGCACCGAGGACCTTGGAGATGATCTCGCGGTGTTCCTGCAGGGTGTTGCCGAAGCCGCCGAAGAGGGCGCCGCCGGAGACGAACACGGCGGTGAAGCCGAGGACGAACAGCGCGGCCCCGCCCGCCATCCGGCCGCGCTTGGCCTCGGCCAGGTCGGTGCCGGTGACGCCGGTCACGTAGCTGAGGTAGCCGGGGACGAGCGGCAGGACGCACGGGGAGAAGAAGGAGACCAGGCCGCCGAGGACGGCGATGGGCAGGGCGAGCAGGAGTGCCCCGCTGAAGACCGTCTCGTTCACCGGATCACTTCTCCGCGAGAAGCGGCTCGATCATCGAGCGGAGCTTCTTCTCGTCGAGAGCCATCAGGGCGCGGGCGGCGATCTTGCCGTCCTTGTCGATGACGACGGTGGACGGGATGGCCTGGAGGTTGAGCGTGCCCTTGGGGAATCCGTTGAGGATCAGCTTCCCGGCCGGGTCGTACAGGCTCGGGTAGGGGACCTCGTAGTCCTCTTCGAAGGTGAGCGCCTGCTGCTTGTTGAAGTCGCGGGTGTTCAGGCCGACGAATTCCACGCCCTGGGCCTTGAGCTCGCCCGCGACCTTGGCGAAGTGCGGGGCTTCGGCGCGGCAGGGTCCGCACCACGATCCCCAGGCGTTGAGGACGACGACCTTGCCCTTGAGGTCGGCGATGTCGAGCTTCTCGCCTTCGAGGGTCTCGCCCGCGATCTTGTTGGGCGCCGTGCGCTCGCCCTTGGCGACGGTGGAGATACCGCCCGTGTTGGTCACGAAGTTGGTTCCGCCGCCGCCTCCCGACTTGCCGTTGGAGTCCGAACCGCAGGCCGACAGAGCGAGGGCGGCCGACAGGACTCCGACGGCGAGCAGGGTGCGTCGAGGGGCACGGCTAAGGCTCATGTGAAAAGTTTCGCATGGGCGTTTGGGGGATCTTGGGCGCCCCCCTGGGTGCCCGTAAAGCCCCTTGTCAAGGGGGCTTAAGGGACGTACGCCGCTTATGCCGCGGGCGGCGTCGAGGACGAGGTCGCGGGCTTGAGGAAGGCGTTCCAGCCGCCGGCGGGCGACTGGCCGACCTCGAGCGTACGGAGCTTGGCGAGGATCTGGGGGTCCTGCACGTCCAGCCAGTCGACGAACTGCCGGAAGGAGACGAGCCGCACGTCCTTCTTGCCGGCCATGCCCTTGAGCGCGTCCTCGACGGCGTCCATGTAGATGCCGCCGTTCCACTGCTCGAAGTGGTTGCCGATGTAGAAGGGCGCCCGGTTGGACTCGTAGGCCCGGTCGAACCCGGCGAGGTACGCCTCGGTGGCCTGCTTGCGCCAGCCCGGGTAGCGCGAGGGCACGCCCTTGGTGGTGTTCTTCGACTGGTTGGCGAGGATGTTGTAGTCCATCGAGAGGACCTCGAAGGAGTGCCCGGGGAACGGCACGGCCTGCAGCGGGAGGTCCCAGATGCCCTGGCGCTTGACCGGCCACATCTGGCGGCCGCCGGGCGAGCTGGCGTCGTAGCGCCAGCCGAGGCGCTTGGCGGTGGGCAGCAGCTTGTCCTGGCCGAGCAGGCAGGGGGTGCGGCCGCCGACGAGTTCCTTGCTGTAGTCGAAGGGCAGCGGGTCGAGGTCGGTCCAGCCGCTGTTGGTCTTCCACTCGGTGACGAACTTCATCGCCTGGTCGATCTCGCTCTGCCACTGGGCCGGGGTCCAGTTGCCGACCGAGCCGGATCCGCCGCAGAAGTGGCCGTTGAAGTGCGTGCCGATCTCGTGCCCGTCGAGCCAGGCCTGACGGACGTTCTTGAGGGTGTCCTTGATGTGGTCGTCGGTGAGGTAGCCGATGTCGGAGGCGCCGACGCGGTTGTTCGGGGGGCGGTAGAGGTTCTTCTTGGACTCCGGGAGGAGGTAGATCCCGGAGAGGAAGAAGGTCATCGCGGCGTCGTGGTTCTTGGCGAGTTCCAGGAAGCGCGGGAAGAGCCCGTTGCCGACCTCGCCGGCACCGTCCCAGGAGAAGATCACGAACTGGGGCGGGGTCTGGCCGGGTTCGAGCGGGACGGGGGCGTCGGGCTGGTTCGGCTGCTTTCCGGTGTCGGCGGTGGAACCGTCGCCGATGAGTTTCACCTCTGGACCGGTGGGCCGGGCGCTCGGCGACCCCGAGGCGTCCCCACCCTTGCCAGGTCCGGAAGTTCCGGTCTTGTCCGGTCCGCTGCCGCTGCACCCGGCGATCCCGAGAGCGGCCGCCGCACCAACACCCGCCCCGATGAGGCCCCTTCGAGTGATCCCGCGCATGACGTCCCCATTCGCGTGTACGTATGACCTATTGGTCATCCAAACCGACAATGAGTGAGATGACGGGAGGAACACGAAGGTTCCGGGAATTAGCACAAAAATTTCAGGGCGACCAGATGACTTTCTGTCATCCGATCGCCCTGAGGATGTACCCACTTGTGCGGGACTCGAACAAACCGACGGGGTCGACCCCGTAGGGGCGCGGGGAACTGCGCGACCAGCCACAGCCGGTCCGCACCCTTCGCACCGGCCGGTGGTGGTTCCTGCCGGTCTCCCCGCGGAGCGCTACGCTCCGAAGGCCTTCGACTTCCCCTTCACCGGCTTCGCGCCGGCCAGCAGGTGCGCCGGGACCAGGTCACGCGCCGGCTCGCTGTAGCCGACCGAGACGATCCTGTCGCCCCGGTACGTGAACGAGGTCAGCGAGGCCAGCGTGCACTGACGGCGCCGCGGGTCGTGCCACAGCCGCCGCCTCTCCACGAAGCTCCGCACGATCCAGATCGGCAGCTGGTGACTGACGCAGACCGCCTCGTGCCCGCGCGCCGCGTCCTTCGCCGCGTCGAGGGCGCCCATCATCCGCACGACCTGCTCGACGTACGGCTCACCCCAGGACGGCCTGAACGGGTTGGTGAGGTGCTTCCAGTTGCCCGGCTTGCGCAGCGCGCCGTCGCCGACCCCGAAGGTCTTGCCCTCGAAGACGTTCCCGGCCTCGATCAGCCGCCCGTCCGTGGCCAGGTCCAGGCCGTGGCCCTTGGCGACCGGCTGCGCCGTCTCCTGCGCCCGCTCCAGCGGCGAGGCCACGACATAGGTGATGTCCCGGTCGGCCAGGTGCTCGGCGACCCGGTCGGCCATCTGCCGACCGAGGTCGGAGAGGTGGTAGCCGGCGCGGCGGCCGTAGAGGACGCCGTCGGGGTTGTGCACCTCACCGTGGCGGATCAGGTGGACGACGGTGATGTCGTCGTCGCTCTTCACGCTCATGCGGTGGCCTCCGCGGCGGCGCGCGCGGCGGCGGGCAGCGCGGCGGCGATCCGCTCGACCGCCCGCTCGTCGTGGGCCGTGGAGACGAACCAGGACTCGAAGGCGGACGGCGGCAGGTAGACCCCGTCGGCCAGCATCGAGTGGAAGAAGGCGTTGAAGCGGAACGCCTCCTGCTTCTTCGCGTCCTCGTAGGTGCGGACCTCGCCCGCCGTGAAGAACACGGAGAACATGTTGGAGGCGGTCTGCAGCCGGTGCGCGACGCCCTCCTTGGCGAGCGCGTCGGTGACGAGACCCTGGATCTCCGCCGAGACCGCGTCGACCTTGTCGTACGCGGCCTGGTCGAGCAGCCGCAGCTGCGCGAGACCGGCGGCGGTGGCGATCGGGTTACCGGAGAGGGTGCCCGCCTGGTAGACCGGGCCGGCCGGGGCGAGGTGCCCCATCACGTCGGCGCGGCCGCCGAAGGCCGCGGCCGGGAAGCCGCCGCCCATGACCTTGCCGAAGGTCATCAGGTCGGGCTTCACGCCGTCGACGCCGTACCAGCCGGCGCGGGAGGTCCGGAAGCCGGTCATGACCTCGTCGGAGATGTACAGGGCGCCGTTCTTCGCGCAGGCGTCCTTCAGGCCCTGGTTGAAGCCCGGCTGCGGCGGGACGACGCCCATGTTGCCCGGCGAGGCCTCGGTGATGACACAGGCGATCTCGCCCGGGTACTTGTGGAAGGCCTCGTGCACGGCCTCCAGGTCGTTGTACGGCAGGACGATCGTGTCGCCGGCCTGCGCGCCGGTCACGCCGGGCGTGTCGGGCAGGCCGAAGGTGGCCACACCGGAGCCGGCGGCGGCGAGCAGCGCGTCCACGTGACCGTGGTAGCAGCCGGCGAACTTCACGACCTTCGCCCGGCCCGTGAAGCCCCGGGCGAGCCGGATCGCGGACATCGTGGCCTCCGTACCGGAGGAAACCAGCCGAACCTGCTCGACGGGCTCGATCCGGGAGACGATCTCCTCGGCGAGAGCGACCTCACCCTCTCCCGGCGTACCGAAAGAGGTGCCGCGGGCCACCGCGGCCTGCACGGCGGCGGTCACCTCGGGGTGGGAGTGTCCGAGAATCATCGGCCCCCACGAGCAGACGAGGTCGACATACTCCCGGCCGTCCGCGTCGGTGAGGTACGGGCCGGTACCGGACACCATGAACCGGGGCGTTCCGCCCACGGCCCGGAAGGCGCGCACCGGTGAGTTCACGCCGCCGGGCGTCACGAGGGACGCGCGGTCGAAAAGCGTCTGTGAGACTGGGGCTTCGTATGAATACGGCACTGTGGTCCTGACCTGCGAGTACGGCTGCGAGTACGGAGGGAGGGTGTGAGCAACCCGTGGAATGCCCCGCGCATTACGCCCGGGCGTAGATCCTCCGCGTCTGCGAAACTGGGGCGACATAGGGATGGCTCACGGAATCCATGGTGTCAGAGGGCCGGACGTTCTTGCGGACAGGTGTTTCACCGCGAGAGCGTGGGGGAGGTCACTGTCACGATGATCGGGTCGCACGGCGGGGACCGTGTTGCCCAAGAAGCAGTCGGGTGGAGATATGCATCGCGGTGGCGGACTGGGCGAGGGGACGGACGATCTGGGTCCTGAGCCTGCCCGGCGGGGGAGGCACCGGCGACGGCGTACGGAAGAACCCACGCAGTCCACAGGGTCCACGGGCGGACCGGCGGGATCGACAGGATCGACGGAGCCCACGACGGGAAGCGGGAGTGGCCGGTTGGGGGTGACGTACAAGTACTTCGGTGCGCCCGACGGTGCCACGGCGGCCCGCGTCCCGATTTCGATGCGCCCTGAGGAGCTGGGCGGCGACGAACTCGGCATGGGTGGCATGTTCACCAAGATCAAGCCCGAGACGATAGCCGCGATGGTCCTCACGGGCATCCAGGGCATGCCCCTGCACAAGGTGCCCCCGCTGGAACTGGTCGTCCTCCACCCCGACTACGCCGTGGTGAAGCTGCCCATGACCGTGGTCGACCCGCTGCGCGGCATCGGCGAGGAATCGGTGGGCGCGGCGGCCTTCATCTGGTCCACGGTCCCCGACCGCGGCGGCCCGCGCGACGCCTTCAACGTCTACCAGCTGCTCCACGAGTGGCAGGACTTCTCGCACCGCCTCCACGAGGCGGGCCACCAGCCGTACTGCCTGGTCTGGCCGTAGCCCTAGCTGTTCCCGCTGTTCTCGGCGTCGCGCGCCGCGGCGGCGGCCCTGGCCCGCTCGGCGGCCAGCTCGCGGGCGGAGGCGAGCCGGTAGGGGACGTCGATGACGACGACGTTCTTCATGAACAGCAGCCGGGCCTTGAGGCGCAGGGCGCTCTGGTTGTGCAGGGGCTGCTCCCACCAGTGGCCGACGACGTACTCGGGGATGATCACCGACACCACCGAATCCTCGGTCCGCTCGGGCGCGTCGCGGATGTGCCGCAGGACCGGCTGGACGACGGAGCGGTACGGAGAGCTGAGCACCCGCAGGGGTACGTCGATGCCGTGGGCGTCCCAGGAGGCGCGCAGGACCTCGGCCTCGGCGGGGTCCTCGGCGACGGTGACCGCGGTCAGCGAGGCGGGGCGCAGGGTCTTGGCGTAGGACAGGGCCCGCAGGCTCGGCGCGTTGATGGAGGCCACGAGGACCATCACGTGGTTCTCGGAGAGCGAGTGGGGGCGGGCGCCCGACGGGACGGCGACCTCGGCGGCGACGGCCTCGTAGTGCCGGCGCACCCCCTTCATGCCGGCGAAGAGCACGGGCATGGCGACCACGACGATCCAGGCGCCGTGCGTGAACTTGGTGATCAGCACGATCACGAGGACGACCGCCGTGAGGCAGGCGCCGAAGGCGTTGATGGAGAGGCGGCGCAGGATGTGGACCCGGTTCGCCGCGCCCGCCGGCGTGGCGAGTTCTCGCCGCCAGTGCTTGACCATGCCCGCCTGGGACAGGGTGAAGGAGACGAAGACGCCGATGATGTAGAGCTGGATGAGCCGGGTGAGGTTGGCGTCGAAGGCGACGATCAGGGCGATGGCGGCGAGGGAGAGCAGCAGCACGCCGTTGGAGTAGACGAGCCGGTCGCCGCGGTGGAAGAGCTGGCGGGGCGCGTAGCGGTCGCGGCCGAGGACGGAGGCGAGCATGGGAAAGCCGTTGAAGGCGGTGTTGGCCGCCATGATCAGGACGGCGGCGGTGACGGCCTGGAGCAGGTAGAAGAGGAAGTGCCAGCTGCCGAAGGTGGCGCGGCCGATCTGGGCGAGCGCGGTCGGCATGGCGGTGCCGGGGGCGAGCCCGAGTTCGGTCGGGTCCTCGGCGACGTGCACCTCGTAGATCATGGCGAGGGTGGTGATGCCGAAGAACATGGTCACGGCGACGCCGCCCATGATCGCGAGAGTGGAGGCCGCGTTGCGGCTCTTGGGCTTCGCGAAGGCCGGCACGCCGTTGCTGATGGCCTCGACACCGGTCAGGGCCGTACAGCCGGAGGCGAAGGCCCGCATGGCGAGGAGCACGAGCGCGAGTCCGGTGTACGTGGACTCCGCGTGGATGGGCAGGTCGGCGGATTCGGCGCGGATGGTCGCCCCGGTCGCCATCCGGACGGCCGCGACGGCGAACATCAGGTAGATGGTGGCGATGAAGGCGTACGTGGGGATGGCGAAGTAGCGCCCGGACTCACGGACGCCGCGGAGGTTGAGCCAGGCCAGGATCGCCACGAAGGCGACGGAGAGGCCGACGGCGTAGCCGTCGAGCGCGGGCACGGCGGAGGTGATGGCCGCGACGCCGGAGACGATGGAGACGGCGACGGTCATCACGTAGTCGATGAGCAGGGCGCTGGCGGCGGTGAGCGCGGCGGTCTGGCCGAGGTTCTCCGCGGAGACGACGTAGGCCCCGCCGCCGCCCGGGTAGGCGTAGCAGGTCTGCCGGTACGACGCGACGACGACCAGCAGCAGGATGACGATCGCGACCGCCGCGTACCAGGCCAGATGGAGCACCGCGAGCCCGCCGAGGGCGAGGATGAGCAGGATCTCCTCCGTGGCGTACGCGACGGAGGAGAGCGGGTCGCTGCAGAAGATCGGCAGGGCGAGCCGCTTGGGCAGCAGGGTCTCGCCGAGGCGGCCGCTGTCCAAAGGCCGTCCCACGAGCAGGCGTTTCGCCGCACTTCCAGCTCTCATAAGTGCTGAAGTTAGGACAAATGACTTCTGGGTGCGCGGAAGCCGCGCGGGAAGGACGGGTGCCGTGAGCAGACTGCGCATGGCCGGCGAACCCATGCAGATCGGCGAGGTCGCCGCGCGGACGGAACTGTCCCTGCGGACCATCCGCCAGTACGAGGACAGCGGCCTCGTGGTCCCCTCCGCCTCGTCCCAGGGCGGCTTCCCGCTCTACACGGACGCGGACGTCGACCGGCTGATGGTGATCCGCCGCATGAAGCCCCTGGGCTTCACGATCGACGAGACCCGCGACCTCATGACGGCGGTCGACCGCCTCACCGACCCCACCCTCACCGAAGCCGAACGCGCCACCCTCCTCGCCCGCATCCGCCGCTACGAACGGGCGGCGACTGAACGCGTCGCGGAACTCCGCGCCCAACTGGCGAGAGCGGAGGAGTTCGCGGGCTCCCTGCGGGCGAGGCTGGGGTAGGGGACGGGGGCGGTCCCGCCCGATCGGGACCCGGTCGCGTCTGGTTCGGCCCAGCCCGGTCCCGGCACGGTTCGTCCCGGCCCGGTCCCGGCACGGTTCGGCCCAGCCCGGTCCCGGCACGGTTCGGCCCGGCCGGCACGGTTCGGCCCGGCACGGTGCGGTCCCGGCACGGCCCGGCACGGCCCGGCACGGCCCGGTTCGGTTCGGTTCGGTTCGGGGCCTTACGCCCGCAGGGCCTCCGCGAGCTCCAGGAAGAAGGCCGCGTACGCCTCCGCGCTCGGCGGCGTCTCCGGGTTCCAGGGCGCCACCCGACCACCCGCGGCCGTACCGGTCGGCACGACGGCGTTCGCGCGGCTGTCGTACAGCACGAGCCCCGGCGCCAGCGCGGCCACCCGCTCCCAGTCCGCGGTCAGCCAGTTCGCCCCCGGCCCGGGACCCGGGTCCACCAGCCGGACGCCCAGCTCGGCGAGGCGCGCCAGCTCGGGCCATGCCTGCGGCCGAGCGAGATGCACCTGACCGGCTCCGGCCCCGGACAGCGCGAGCACGCTGACGTCCACCCGGGCGGCCACGTCCCGCAGGACCGCCTCCGCGGAGACCAGGGACTCGGCGGCCTCGGCCGCCGGAGCTCCGCTCCCGCTCACGCCCCTCCCCCCGCTCCCGCTCCCGCTCCCGCCCAACGCCGCGGCCAACTCCCCGAACCGCCCGATGATCGCCCCGAGCGTCAGCTCGTTGCCCACCGAGAGCGCCACCACCGGCGCGCCCACCCGCTCCGCGACCCCCTCGTCGACCGCGTACGCGCTCTTCCCGTCGTACGTGACGTCGACGATCAGCTCCGGACGCGAGGCCCCCAGCCGCGCCTCGTCCAAGGCCCGTCCCGCCCCCAGATACGGCACACCGGCCGCTTCGAGCCGACCCGCCTTGACCGGGTCGAGGACGTCGCCGTCGTGCCCGGAGCCGTACACCGCGACCGGCGTCACCCCCAGGTCCAGCAGGGCCGCCCCCGCCCGTACATAGGCCGCCACCCTCACCGGCGCCCGTACGGCCTCCACCGCCGTACCCCTGTCGTCGGTGAACCCCCACGCCCTCGTCTCCGACATGCGGCTGCTCCCTCCCCGGCCGAAAACCTGCCTGACCCCCTTCCCGCCTCCTCGGGGCGCTACACCGGCCCGCGGCAAGAGGGCCTCCGACCCGCCGGGTACCGGCCGGGACCTAGGTCCCGGACCCCCCTGCCGAAAGTCCCCGGAATGGTGTTGACTGAACAGGTCGGGAGGAAGCAGTAGGAATCGTCAGCGCCGTGCGCGCGCGCCGTCTGCCAGGGCGCGTCACCGCAGGGCCCTCGCTCCCCGGAGTCAGCCATGTCGTCCTTGCCCGGCCAGTTCTCGGACCCCCGCGTGATCACGCTCTTCGGGCTCCTCGCCGTGTCCACCGCCGTGTGGGTGGCGCTGAGCCTGCGCGCCCATGCCCGCAGGGCCCGGGCCGCCGCACCCCTGGAGCGGGTCTGGCACCCCCAGGAGACCGTGCAGCTGACCCCCGCCGAAGAGGACGCCTTCGGCCAGGTCGTCTCCCGCCTCACGCTGAGCTCGGCAGGCCGGCTGCGGTGAGTCCCGGCCGGCGCCGCGGCACGGCGACGGTCGGGTGACGCCCGCCGCGTACGCCCGGCCGCCGACGGGCGGTCCGTTGTCGGACCCTTGATCTACTGTGCGCGCCATGGACGACAACACCTCACCCCTACGCCTCGAGGCCTGGTCCGAGGACGACCTGTGGCTCCTGCACGCCATGAACGCTCCCGAGCTCATGGAGCACCTCGGCGGCCCCGAGACCGAGGACGCGCTGCTCAAGCGGCACAGGCGTTATGTGGACCTGAGCGCGTCGTCGGACGAGCGGCCCGGGGACGCGGGTCGGATGTTCCGGATCGTGCTGCTCCCCGAGGAGGTCACGGTCGGCAGCATCGGGTTCTGGGCGCAGACCTGGGACGGGGAGCCCGTGTACGAGACGGGCTGGACGGTGCTGCCCGGCTTCCAGGGCCGGGGCGTCGCCACGGCCGCCACGCGCGCGGTGGCGGAACTCGCCCGTGCCGCAGGCGCCCGCCGCCACCTGCACGCGTTCCCGTCGACGGACAACGGGCCGTCGAACGCCGTGTGCCGCAAGGCCGGTTTCGAACTGCGCGGCGAGCGCGAACTCGAGTATCCGCCGGGCCACCCGCTGCGCTGCAACGACTGGCGCCTGGACCTGGAGGGCGGGGCCTAGCCTCGCTCGGCCTCGTCCGCCAGTTCCTTGGAGAAGTGGAAGGCGACGATGTCCAGGCGCTCGCGCAGGTAGAAGCGGTGGGCTCCGGTGCGCTGCGTACCGGAGTCCAGGTTCAGCTCCCGGCAGCCCTCCGCACGCGCGTGTCCCTCCAGGTGGGCCAGGAGCGCCTGACCCACCCCGGTGGAGCGGGCGCCGGCGGCGGTCACCAGGTCGTCGACGTAGAGCTTGCGGATCGAGCTGGTGTTGTCGATGATCCGCCACCCGGCGGCGCCCACGCACGCGCCGTCGTCCGCGTAGGCGCCGGTGAAGCGCAGCCCCTGGGCCTGGCCCCGCTCCCGCACCTCGTGGAAGAGGTGCGGTGTGAGGTGGGGGCGCAGCTCGCGCAGGACGGGGAGCAGGTCGGAGTCCAGGCGCGGGTCACCAGGTGCGAAGTCGACGATCTTCATGCGGGGGACGGTATCCCAGGCCCGGGGGTGGCGGGAGGGGGTCCACAGCCCTCGCGGGCACGGGCCGACAGCGCTCACGTGACTACGGCGCTCACGGGCCAACGGCACCCACGTTCCTACCGCGCTCACGGGCTCACGTCACTCGCGGAGGCAGGCCGCGCAGGGCCGAAATGCCTGGCCGCGCCACCCGCCGCGGTGACATCCTGTCCACGTGAACGGACCGGAGATCCAGATCAGTTTCGCCCCCGGCCTGAGGCTCTTCGTCTCGGCGGAGCGGCGCACCGGGCGGACCGCCGTGGCCACCGACGGCGCTTCGACGCTCGGCCACGTCGTGGAGTCGCTGGGCGTGCCGCTGACCGAGGCCGGCCGGATCCTGGTCGACGGACGCCCGGTCGACGTGTCCCACATCCCGGCCGCCGGCGAGACGATCGAGGTCGAGGACGTGGAGCGCCCCCAGGCGGTGCCCGGCGCCCCGCTCCGGTTCCTCCTCGACGTCCATCTGGGCACGCTCGCACGGCGGTTGCGGCTCCTCGGCGTCGACGCGGCCTACGAGAGCGAGGACATCGGCGACCCCGCGCTCGCGGCGCTCTCCGCACGGGAGCGGCGCGTGATGCTGTCCCGGGACCGGGGGCTGCTGCGCCGCAGGGAGTTGTGGGCGGGCGGCTACGTGTACAGCGACCAGCCGGACGACCAACTCCGTGACGTACTGGAGCGGTTCGCGCCGCCCCTGAGGCCGTGGACCCGCTGTACGGCCTGCAACGGGCCGCTGACGACCGCAGACAAGGACTCGGTGCGCGAGCGCCTGGAGCACGGCACGGAGAAGACGTACGACGTCTTCGCCCGGTGCACGGAGTGCGAGCGGGTGTACTGGCGGGGCGCCCACCACGCCCGCCTGGAGGCGATCGTCACCGACGCCCTGCGCGAGTTCGGCGGCGCGGCGGCCCACTGAGCCGCACACTGAACCGCCTCCTGAGTCGCCCACTGAGCCGCCTCCCGGGCCGCGGCGACGGCGGGCCTACGGCTCCGGGGCCGTCAGGTAGCGCTGGACCGTCGGCGCCAGCCAGGCGACGACCTCGTCCGTGGTCATCTCCACCGCGGGCGGCAGCCGCAGCACGTAGCGGGCGAGCGCCATGCCGAGGATCTGCGAGGCGACCAGCGCGGCCCGCCGCGGTGCCTGCGCGGGGTCCGGGCAGACGCCCAGGGTGATCGGCCCGAGCTGGCCCGCGAAGATCGCCTGCATGCGTTCGGCGCCCGCCGGGTTGGTGACGCCGACGCGCAGGAGCGCGGTCAGGACGTCGTCGCGCTCCCAGCGTTCGAGGAAGTGCGTGACGAGGACCGCGCCGATGTGCCGGGACGGCAGCGCGCCCAGTGCGGGCAGGTCCAGTTCGAAGTCGGACGCGGCCGTGAACAACCCTTCCTTGCTGCCGTAGTAACGCATCACCATCGACGGGTCGATGCCTGCGTCGCGGGCGATGGCCCGGATGGTGGCGCGCTCGTAGCCGTCGGACGCGAAGCGTTCACGGGCGGCGTCGAGGATCGCGGCGCGGGTGGCGTCGGAGCGGCGGGCGGTCGTCATGCCAACAACTGTAGGCCAACAGGTGTTGACGCACCAGCCCGGTCGGCTCTACCGTTGCCAACAAGCGTTGACCAACACCCGTTGGCAAACGACCGTTGATGGCACACGCACCCAGCTGGAGGCAGCCATGAACCACCGCGACACGACCGCCCACGACGCGAACACCCTGGACACGGACGTCCTCGTCATCGGCGCCGGCCCCACCGGAATGCTCCTCGCCGGCGACCTCGCCGCCGCGGGCCACCGCGTCACCGTCCTCGAACGCCGCCCGCAGGGCATCAGCAACATGACCCGGGCCTTCGCCGTCCACGCCCGCACCCTGGAGCAGCTCGACGCCCGCGGCCTCGCCGACGACATCGTCGCGACCGGCACCCCCATCACCCAGCTGCGGCTCTTCGGCAGCCTCTCCCTCGACCTGGCGCGGCTCCGCTCCCGCTTCCCCTACCTCCTCGTCACCCCCCAGTACGAAGTCGAGCGCGTCCTCGAACGCCGCGCACGGTCCACAGGTGTGGACATCCGGTACGGCACGGAGCTGCGCGGACTCAGCCAGGACTCCGACCGGGTCACCGCCGAGGCCACCGACCCCGACGGCACCCCGCTCACCCTCCACGCCCGCTACCTCGTCGGCACCGACGGCCACCGCAGCGCCGTCAGGACCGCACTCGGCCTGCCCTTCCCCGGCGCGGCCGCGATCCGCTCCCTCGTCCTCGCCGACGTCCGCCTCACCGAAAAGCCCGACGAGCTGCTCAGCGTCGCCGGCGCGGACGACGCCTTCGCCTTCATCGCCCCCTTCGGCGACGGCTGGTACCGCGTCATGGGCTGGAACCGCACCCGCCAGGTCCCCGACAGCGAGCCCGTCGGCCTCGATGAGGTCCGCGAGATCACCCGCCTCGCCTTCGGCACCGACTACGGCATGCACGACGCCCGCTGGATCTCCCGCTTCCACAGCGACGAGCGCCAGGCCCCCCGCTACCGCGTCGGCCGCGTCTTCCTTGCCGGAGACGCCGCCCACGTCCACTCCCCCGCCGGCGGCCAGGGCATGAACACCGGCCTCCAGGACGCCGTCAACCTCTCCTGGAAGCTCGCCGCCGCCCTCCGCGGCGACGCCCCCGACACCGAGGCCCTCCTCGACAGCTACCAGGCCGAACGCCACCCGGTCGGCGCGGCCGTGCTCCGCAGCAGCGGCGCCATCATCCGCCTCGCCATGGCCCGCGGCCCCCTGCTGCGCAGCGCCCGCACCCTCGCCGCACAGCTGCTCAGCAAGGTGCCCCCGGCCTCCGCCAAGGCGATGGGCATGATCAGCGGCCTCGGCATCGACTACGGCCGGGCCCACCGCCGCGTCCCCGACCTCGCCCTGCGCGAGGGCAGGCTCTACGAACTGCTGCGCGCGGGCGAGTTCGTCCTCATCGCCCCCGAAGGCGCCGCACCCGAGCTCCCGGCCGCCCCCACGACACCGGCCCGCGTCGTCCGGGCCACCTGGACCGACCCCACCCGCACCACGACACTCCTGGTCCGCCCCGACGGCTACACCCACTGACACCCGGCAGACATCAGAAGACGTACGGATCCCCCGTGGCGAGCACCAGCACACGATGCCGGTCGTTCCGGGCGTTCCGATCCACGACCCCGTCCATCCACACCGTCGAGATGTCCACGGTCACCTCGTCCGGAGACGCCGCGGTCCGCAGGTCGAGCGCCAGCTCCCCCACCGCCCCCGCGGCCCGCAGCTCACCCGTACGGCAGACCACCACCCGGTCGCTCCCCCACAGACAGGACGGCGGCAGCTCCTGCCCACCCGCCATCGGCTCGGAGAACGCCAGCCGCACCGTCGCCCCCGACACGTCCGACGGCCCATGGTTCTCACTGGCCAGCCAGACCCCGATCCGCCCCTCCCACAAGGAGAGATGGCCATGATGGGCCAGATCCGCCTCGCCCCCCACAGCACGGGCGCCCGCACCCGTACCGACCACCATCACGCCCGCCAGAACCGCCCCGAGCAGAGCCTTGCGCATCGCACCCATAGCCCGAAGATACCGACGAATCGGCACATGTTCTGACTATCCATCAGTCAGCGTGTCCGACACCGCCCCCGCACCCACCGACCGCCCCGACCTATCCTGACCACGCGATCGACAGAATCGACCACACGCGCGAGGAGCACGTCATGACCGCCCCCGGTACCCCCATCGCCGTCGTCACCGGAGCGAGCAGCGGCATCGGCGCCGCCACGGCCAAGCAGCTCGCCGCCGCCGGATACCGCGTGGTCCTGACCGCCCGCCGCAAGGACCGCATCGAAGCCCTCGCCGCCGAGATCGTCGCGGCCGGCCACCAGGCCACCGCCTACGCCCTCGACGTCACCGACCGCACCGCCGTCGACGAGTTCGCGACCGCCTTCCGCACCCTCGCCGTCCTCGTCAACAACGCGGGCGGCGCACTCGGCGCCGACCCCGTCGCCACCGGCGACCCCGCCGACTGGCGCCAGATGTACGAGGTCAACGTCATCGGCACGCTCAACATCACCCAGGCCCTGCTCCCGGCCCTCACCGCGAGCGGAGACGGCACCGTCGTCGTCCTCTCCTCCACCGCCGGCCACTCCACCTACGAAGGCGGCGGCGGCTACGTAGCCGCCAAGAACGGCGCCCGCGTCCTCGCCGAGACCCTCCGCCTGGAGATCGTCGGCACCCCCGTCCGCGTCATCGAGATCGCCCCCGGCATGGTCAAGACCGACGAGTTCGCCACCACCCGCTTCCGCGGCGACACCGACAAGGCCGCCAAGGTCTACGCGGGCGTGGCCGAACCCCTCACCGCCGACGACGTCGCCGACACCATCACCTGGGCCTGCACCCGCCCCCCGCACGTCAACATCGACCTCCTCGTCGTCCGCCCCCGAGCCCAGGCCTCCAACACCAAGGTCCACCGAGAACTCTGACGACGCCGACCGACAGTCGATCACACGTCCGGGTGAACCAACCGGATCACCCGGACGACAACCGAATACGCGACCTAGGGTCACCCACAACCCAAACAAAACGACGCCTGGTCGGGACGGCAATCCCCACCAGGCGTCTGACCACCAAGGAAAGAGACTTCCTCGTGGCTGAGCACGACCCTAACGCGCCCACACTCTTCGACCTCGGCACCCTCACTCCCCAAGGCCCGAAGACACCCTTCATGAACCTCGAAGACCCCCGCTACGCCTACATGTTCGGCTTCCTGCAAGCCGACGGGCACCTCGCGGCGGGGGCGGGGCAGAAGGGCAGGCTGACCGCCGAGATCAACGCGCGGGACATCCACATCCTCTACGAGTTCCAGCGCTTGACCCCGTACTACAGCTCAGTCACGGAGCGGGTCCGATCCACCAACTTCGCCGAGAACCACCACTCGGCCACGTGGTCCCTGTGCGACCAGGAGGCAAGGACCATCGTCAACGAACTCGGGATCCCCTACGGCAAGAAGTCACGGGCCATCCGGCCACCCCGCGTCGAGTTCTCCCGGCCGGACTACGTCCGCGGCTTGATCGATGCCGACGGGTCACTCGGCTGGACCGCCGAGGGCTTCCCGTTCCTCTCGTTCACGTCCGCCAGCACGGCCGCGGCCGCCTATCTGTGCCACTACGCGAAGAGGATCATCGGCGCCGAGCGCATCGCCCGCCGCAACACCCGCGACCAGGTCTACGTCGTCACCTACGTGAAGGAGCAGGCGCAGAGGCTCGCGGAGCACCTCTACTACCCCGGCTGCCTGGCACTCGACCACAAGAAGGCCAATGCGGCCGCGATCCAAACGTGGGTGCGTCCGGCCGGAATGAAGAAGGCGGCGGCTCGGATCACGTGGTCGCCCGAGAAGGATCGCGTCCTGCTGGCAGCACCGACCCTGGCGCAAGCCGCCGCGACGCTGGGGCTCTCTCAGAGCGCATGCCAGGTGCGTCGCTGGAAGCTGACTCACGGATTGGCGCCCCTCCCCGACTGAGGGCAGACGGAAGGGGGCGCGCTTTCACGCTGCCCCCTTCAGCCCGTCGCCCCTTCAGCCCGTCGGCCCTTCATCCCTTCACGCAGACGACCTGCTTCAGCTGAGCGACCACCTCGACAAGGTCCCGCTGCTGCTCCATGACCTTCTCGATCGACTTGTACGCACCAGGGATCTCGTCCACGACGCCGGCGTCCTTGCGGCACTCCACGCCCCGCGTCTGCTCTTCCAGGTCCCGCACCGTGAAGCGACGCTTCGCCTCGCTCCGGCTCATCTTCCGCCCAGCACCGTGCGAGGCGGAGTTGAACGCGGCCTCATTGCCGAGACCCTTCACGATGAACGAGCTGGTCCCCATCGACCCCGGAATGATGCCGAAGTCGCCGGCACCGGCCCTGATCGCTCCCTTTCGGGTGACGAGCAGGTCCATCCCCTCGTACCGCTCCTCCGCCACGTAGTTGTGATGGCAGGAGATGATCGGTTCGAAAGCGACCTTCGCCTTGCGGAACTCGCGGCGGATGACCTCCTGGAGGAGTGCCATCATCACCGCGCGGTTGTACTTCGCGTACTCCTGCGCCCAGAAGAGATCGTTCCGGTACGCCGCCATCTGCGGGGTGTCCGCGACGAAGACCGCCAGGTCCCGGTCCACGAGACCCTGGTTGTGGGGCAGCTTCTGCGCTTCACCGATGTGGTACTCGGCAAGCTCCTTGCCGATGTTCCGCGACCCCGAGTGCAGCATCAACCAGACCGACCCTTGGCCATCGATGCAAACTTCGCAGTAGTGATTCCCCGAGCCCAGCGTTCCCATCTGCTTCTGCGCCCGCTCATGGCGGAACTTCACCGAATCCGCGATCCCGTCGAACCGGGACCACAGATCGTCCCACCCCGCCGTGCGGAACTGGTACAGCCTCGTCGGATCCGCCATGTCCCGGTGCATGCCACGCCCCACCGGAATCGCCTGCTCGATCTTCGAGCGCAGCCGCGACAGATCCCCCGGCAGATCGTTCGCCGTCAGTGACGTCTTCACCGCCGACATCCCGCAGCCGATGTCCACGCCCACCGCCGCCGGACAGACCGCCCCCTGCATGGCGATCACCGAACCGACCGTCGCGCCCTTGCCGTAGTGCACGTCCGGCATCACGGCGAGGCCCTTGATCCACGGAAGAGTGGCAGTGTTGTGGAGCTGACGCATCGCGCCGTCGTCGATCATGGAAGGATCGGTCCACATCCGGATGGGCACCTTCGCACCCGGTACCTCTACATACGACATACTTCCTCGATTCCCCCAAAAAGCCTGATAACGCAAAAACCGGCTCCAAGGCCCGTACAGGTGACAACGGACCGGCATCAACGGCAGCGCGTGCGATAGACATTGTGTCCACCGACCGGTCTCCGGCGGCAAAGGGTTTTCGGGGAGTCCTCGGCAGAAGGGAGCCTTGGAGCGTGCAGCGACAGGCGTACGTACCCGGTCTGACGGCGCTCGGCGCCGTGCTCGTCCTCGGGCTCACCGGATGCTCCGCCGGCAGCGGCGCGGGCACCGGCGAAGTCGACTCCAAGGCCGGTCCGGCCGCCTCCGCAGCTCCCCCCGGCCGCTACCGCACGCTCTTCGAGCCGTGCCGGGCCGTCCCGCAGAACACGCTCCGGGACCTGCTCCCCGGCGCCACCGAGCTGCCCGACGACGAGCGGGACGCCACGTACCGCGGCACGGCCGCCGTCACGTACGACACGGACCGCCGCGTCGGCTGCAGCTGGAAGGCCGACACCCCCGACACGATGCACCGGCTGCGGCTCGACATCGAGCGGGTGGTGTCGTACGACCCGACGGTGAGCGACGACGATCGCGCACAGGAGGTGTTCGCCGGCAAGCAGCTCGCGGCGGATCTCCCGCAGCCGCCCCAGCCCCCGCAGAACCCGCAGAGCCCGCAGAACCCACAGAGTCCGCAGAGTCCACAGAGTCCACAGGCCCCGACGGGGACCACCCCGAGCGGCACGGCGGCGGCAGCGGCGACGGCCCCCGGCACCCCCACCGGCGGCACCCCCGGTTCGCCCACCGGCAGCGCGCCGACCACCACCCCGAGCACCGCCCCCACCACCGGTCTGGAGCCCCGCGTGCTCGCGGGCCTCGGTCAGGTGGCGTTCCTCGACGACGCGCTCAGCGCCGGTGGCGCGAACGGCCGGCACCGCACGGTCAGCGTGGTCTTCCGCACATCCAACGTGATCGTGACGGTCGAGTACGTGGAGCAGACGACAGGTTCCGCGGAGGCCCCCGACAGCCAGGAACTGCAGGAAAAGGCCCGGAATCTGGCCCGGCTGCTCGCCGAGCGGCTGGAGGAGTAGCCGCCGGGCGGGTGCCCGGAGCCGCTCCGTGACGGCTGCCGGACCACGTAACGTGTCGGCGTACTCCCTCCTGGCCGCACGCCGGAACCCGGATCCGTACGACAAGCGACTGAAGGAACCATGCACCGATCAGCCCCGCGACTCACCCGCATACTCGCCTGCGCAGCCGTCCCGGTGATGCTCGTCGTCGCCGGCTGCTCCTCGGACTCCGACGGTGCTTCGGGCACCCCGGACAAGGGCAAGGGTTCGGCGTCGTCGGCGCCGAGCGCCTCGCAGTCGACGAAGGCGGTCGAGCCCGCGAAGTTCGCGAAGCTGCCGGACGTCTGCAAGTCGATCTCCGCGAAGACGACCGCGAGCCTGGTGCCGAAGGCGAAGGCGAAGAACGGTACGGCTGCGCCGTCCAGCGATGTCGAGAGCCGTGGTGGCTGCTCGTGGAACGGTCTGGACGACAAGGGCGTGAAGGGCTCGCAGTACCGCTGGCTCGACGTCTCGTTCTACCGCTACACGTCGGACGCCTCGCTGGGCAGTGGCCAGGAGCGTGCCCAGGCGAACTTCGCGAAGGAGCTGGCGAAGGTCGAGGCGACCGAGGGCGCCAAGAAGATCCGTACGGCGGACGGCGCGGGCATCGGCGACCAGTCGAAGACGGTGGCGTACGAGCTGAAGAAGACCGACGAGGACTTCAAGTACGTGTCCGTGGTGGCGCGCACGGGCAATGTGCTGGTGCTGCTCACGTACAACGGCGCGGGCTACGCGGGTGCGGAGGCGCCGTCGGACAAGGCGATCCTCGATGGTGCGGTGAAGGCCTCGAAGGAGGCGGTCGCGGCGGTCGCGGCGGCGAACCAGTAGGGCGCAGGGGCGCGCGTACACGTCGCGTACACCCGATTTTGCACGTGTTTTCGAGGAGCCTGTCCCTCCCCCGAGGGTCGGGCTCCTCGCGCATGTGCCACGCTGTGCCCGCGAGATGTGGATTGACGGGAGGGGATCGCGGGTGGCCGCGGTGCAGCTGACACGCACGCACAAGGTGCTGATCGGTGTGGTGATCGCCGGTGCGGTGATCATCGCCGGCATCGGTTTCGCGGGTTCGTACGCCGCTGTGCGCGAGCTCGCCGTGGAGAAGGGCTTCGGTACCTTCTCGTACTTCTTCCCGATCGGTATCGACGCCGGTATCTGTGTGCTGCTCGCACTGGATCTGCTGTTGACCTGGATCCGGATTCCGTTCCCGCTGCTGCGCCAGACGGCGTGGGTGCTGACGGCGGCGACGATCGCGTTCAACGGCGCGGCCGCGTGGCCGGACCCGCTGGGTGTGGGTATGCACGCGGTGATTCCGGTGCTGTTCGTGGTGGCGGTGGAGGCGGCCCGTCACGCGGTGGGTCGAATAGCGGACATCACGGCCGACAAGCACATGGAGGGCGTGCGGCTGACGCGCTGGCTGCTGTCGCCGGTGCCGACGTTCCGGTTGTGGCGGCGGATGAAGCTGTGGGAGCTGCGTTCGTACGAGCAGGTGATCAAGCTGGAGCAGGACCGGCTGATCTACCAGGCGCGGCTGCAGGCCCGGTTCGGGCGGGCGTGGCGGCGGAAGGCGCCGGTGGAGGCGTTGATGCCGTTGCGTCTTGCGAAGTACGGGGTGCCGTTGGCGGAGACGGCTGCGGCCGGTCTCGCGGCGGCGGGTGTGGAGCCGGTGTTGTTGCCGCCGCAGCCGGTGGTGGCGCAGGCCGAGCCGCTCGCGGTGGCGGTGCCGGCCCCGCCGGCGCCGGAGCTCGAGCAGGGTCCGGCGGCCGGTGGCGGGCTGCGGAAGCAGGGGCAGGGCCCTCAGCAGGAGCTGCAGGGTCCGCAGGACCTGCTGCTGCAGCAGGAGGAGCAGTCGGAGCCGAACCACGACAGCCCGTGGTTCCAGGCGCAGCAGATGGCCCCGGAGGCGTACGAGGGGGCGTACGCGCCTCAGATCGTCGAGGGTCTGGAGCCGACGCCGGTGGCGGTGCCGTACGGTCCGGAGGAGCTTCCGGTGCCTGGTCCGCGCCAGGAGCAGGGTGCGGAGCAGTTCGAGGAGTATCCGGAGTACGTGGAGCCGGAGCCGCATCCGGACGAGTTCGCGGAGGCGGCGTACAAGGCGATGTGGGACTACGTCGAGGAGCGGCAGGACTTCCCCAACGCCGAGCAGCTCGACATATGGCTCAGTGACATGTACGGGGTGCAGCATCCGCGGAGTGCGTCGATCCTGCGGGAGCTGACTCCGCAGATCCGTCAGCGCATCGAGCGGGAGATGGCGGAGAACCACATTCCGTGACGGGTGGTGGTTGGCGGGCCGGGGTTCATGCCTTGGCCCGCTTTTTCGTGGTCTCGCCCCAGAGGGCGAGCGCGAGGCCGACGACGGCCAGGGCGATGTAGCCCGCGGTGGGGATGTCCCACCACTTCGGGAGCAGGCCCCAGGCCCGGTCGCCGAAGATCTGGCCGCCGGCGCCGAGTCCGCCTTGGACGAGGGTGATCCAGCCGATGATGGCGATGGCTTCGTTCTTCATGTCTTCACGGTCTCGTGCGGGCCGCCGGTTTTCGTCGTGCGCACGTCGGATGCGGGGCTGGTCCGAAAGTCGCAGGTGACGGCTGCGGGCATCGGTACGGCGAAGGGCCGCCACCGGAACGATCCCGGTGGCGGCCCTTCGCGGCGGTCGTACGGCTACGCGCCGAGGAGCTTGCGCACGCGCCCCGCGCCGACGGCGAGGAGGAGCGTGGGCAGGCGGGGTCCGGTCTCGCGGCTGACGAGGAGCTTGTAGAGCAGGGCGAAGAAGGAGCGCTGGGCGACCTTCAGCTCGGGGGTCGGCTTGGCCTCGGGGTCGAGGCCGGCCATGACCTTCGGGACGCCGTAGACGAGCGTGGTGAGGCCGTCGAGGGACCAGTGCGTGTCCAGGCCCTCCAGGAGGAGGCGCAGGGACTCGCGGCCTTCGTCGTCGAGGGAGCCGAGCAGCTCGGTGTCGGGCTCGTCGCGGACGATGGTGCGCTGGTCGGCGGGGACCTGGGTGGTGATCCAGTTCTCGGCGCGGTCCAGGCGCGGGCGGACCTCGTCGAGGGAGGTCACCGGCTGCTCCGGGTCCAGCTCGGTGAGGATCCGGAGGGTCTGCTCGTCGTGTCCTGCGGTGATGTCCATGACCGAGGCGAGCGTGCGGTAGGGCAGCGGGCGCGGGGTGCGCCGCAGCTCGCCGGCGGCGGTGCGGGCGGCCCGGGCGTGCGCGGCGGCGTCGGCGGGGAGCACGGTGCCGTCGGCGACCTTGGCCTCCAGCTTGTCCCACTCGTCGTAGAGCCGCTGGATCTCCTGGTCGAAGGCGATCTTGAAGGACTGGTTGGGCTTGCGGCGGGCGTAGAGCCAGCGCAGCAGCGGCGCTTCCATGATCTTCAGTGCGTCGGCCGGGGTGGGCACGCCGCCCTTCGAGGAGGACATCTTGGCCATGCCGCTGATGCCGACGAAGGCGTACATGGGGCCGATCGGCTGGACGCCGTCGAAGATGTCGCGGACGATCTGGCCGCCGACGACGAACGAGGAGCCGGGGGAGGAGTGGTCGACGCCGGAGGGCTCGAAGATGACGCCCTCGAAGGCCCAGCGCATGGGCCAGTCGACCTTCCAGACCAGCTTGCCGCGGTTGAACTCGCTGAGCTTGACGGTCTCGGCGAAGCCGCACGCGGTGCAGGTGTAGGCGAGTTCGGTGGTCTCGTCGTCGTACGACGTGACGGCCGTCAGGTCCTTCTCGCAGCGGCCGCAGTACGGCTTGTACGGGTAGTACCCGCCGGTGCCGCCGGAGCCGTCGTCCTCGTCGGCCGCGCCGGAGCCTTCCTCGGCCTCCAGCTCGGCGGCGTCGACGGGCTTCTGCGACTGCTTCTTCGGGGCCTTCTTCGTCCGGTACTGGTCGAGGATGGCGTCGATGTCGCCGCGGTGCTTCATGGCGTGCAGGATCTGCTCGCGGTAGGTGCCCGCGGTGTACTGCTCCGTCTGGCTGATCGGGTCGTACTCGACGCCCAGTTCGGCGAGCGACTCGACCATGGCGGCCTTGAAGTGCTCGGCCCAGTTCGCGTACGCGGAGCCGGCCGGGGCGGGCACGGAGGTCAGCGGCTTGCCGATGTGCTCGGCCCAGGACGCGTCGACGCCCTCGACGCCGTTCGGCACCTTGCGGTAGCGGTCGTAGTCGTCCCAGGAGATCAGGTGCCGGACCTCGTGGCCGCGGCGGCGGATCTCGTCGGCGACCAGGTGCGGGGTCATGACCTCGCGGA
This sequence comes from Streptomyces sp. NPDC047981, assembly GCF_040653315.1. NCBI lineage: Bacteria > Bacillati > Actinomycetota > Actinomycetes > Kitasatosporales > Streptomycetaceae > Streptomyces > Streptomyces sp. NPDC047981. The sequence goes on from NZ_JBEZNQ010000020.1 coordinate 91,895, forward strand.
GGTTGCCGAGGTGGATGGGGCCGGAGGGGGAGAGTCCGGAGGCGACGACGACCGGTTTGCCAGGCGCACGTCGCTCCGACTCGGCGATGACCTCGTCCGCGAAACGGGAGACCCAGTCGGTCTCGGTGCTGCTCTGAGCCACGGTCGGTACGTCCTTCTTCCTTGATTCCCTCGAACGCCTTGCAGCCTTACGTCAGCCATTCTCCCAGACGGAAGAGGGCGCTCCGAGGTTGTCCACAGTCCTGAGGTTTGTCCACAGGTGGAGAAAACACGTTGCCCACCCATGGGACACTTGACAAGCGAAATAGCCCACCCGAACCACCGACAGGAACGGAAGCTCATGGCCTCGGTCCCTTCCCTCGCTTCGACCGTGCAGCAGCGTCTCGCGGAAGGTCTCTCGGCAGCCCTGCCGGAGGCCGGTTCCGCCGACCCGCTGCTGCGACGTAGCGACCGGGCCGACTTCCAGGCCAACGGCATCCTGGCGCTCGCGAAGCAGCTCAAGGGCAACCCGCGTGAGCTGGCGACGAAGGTCGTCGAGGGGATCCCGGCGAACGACGTGCTGAAGGAGATCGAGGTCTCGGGCCCCGGCTTCCTGAACATCACGGTCACCGACGAGGCGATCGTCAGGACCCTCGCCGCGCGTGCCCTCGACGACCGGCTCGGTGTGCCGTTCGCGGCGGACGCGGGCACGACGGTGATCGACTACGCGCAGCCGAACGTGGCCAAGGAGATGCACGTCGGCCACCTCCGGTCGGCCGTGATCGGCGCCGCGATGGTGGAGATCCTGGAGTTCACGGGCGAGAAGGTGGTCCGGCGCCACCACATCGGCGACTGGGGCACCCAGTTCGGCATGCTCATCCAGTACCTGGAGGAGCACCCGCACGAGCTGGACCACAAGGACGCCGAGGTGTCCGGCGAAGAGGCGATGTCGAACCTGGACCGCCTCTACAAGGCCGCGCGGAAGTTCTTCGACTCCGACGAGGAGTTCAAGACCCGGGCGCGCCGCCGGGTGGTCGACCTGCAGGCCGGGGACCCGCAGACGCTCGCCATGTGGCAGAAGTTCGTCGACGAGTCGAAGATCTACTTCTTCTCCGTCTTCGAGAAGCTGGACATGGACATCCGGGACCCCGACATCGTCGGCGAGTCGGGTTACAACGACATGCTGACGGAGACCTGCCGCATCCTGGAGGAGTCGGGCGTCGCCGTCCGCTCCAACGGCGCGCTGTGCGTGTTCTTCGACGACGTCAAGGGCCCGGACGGCAACCCGACGCCGCTGATCGTCCAGAAGTCCGACGGCGGTTTCGGCTACGCGGCGACGGACCTGTCGGCGATCCGTGACCGGGTGGGGAACCTGAAAGCGACGACCCTGCTGTACGTGGTCGACGCCCGGCAGTCCCTGCACTTCAAGATGGTCTTCGAGACGGCCCGCCGGGCCGGCTGGCTGAACGAGGACGTGAAGGCGGTCCAGCTGGCCTTCGGCACGGTGCTCGGCAAGGACGGCAAGCCGTTCAAGACCCGTGAGGGCGAGACGGTCCGGCTGGTGGACCTGCTGGACGAGGCGATCGACCGGGCCGCGTCCGTGGTCCGGGAGAAGGCTCGGGACCTGACCGAGGAAGAGATCGCCGAGCGGGGCGCCCAGGTGGGCATCGGCGCGGTCAAGTACGCGGACCTGTCGACGTCGGCGGCCCGGGACTACAAGTTCGACCTGGACCAGATGGTGTCGCTGAACGGCGACACGTCGGTGTACCTCCAGTACGCGTACGCGCGGATCAAGTCGATCTTCGGCAAGGCCGGCGACCGTACGCCGGTGGCCCACCCCGAGCTGGAGCTGGCCCCGGCGGAGCGCGCGCTCGGTCTGCACCTGGACCAGTTCGGCGAGACGGTGGCCGAGGCCGCCGCCGAGTACGCCCCGCACAAGCTGGCCGCGTACCTGTACCAGCTGGCGTCGCTGTACACGACGTTCTACGACCAGTGCCCGGTCATCAAGCCGGAGCCGCCGAAGGAGGTCGCGGAGAACCGTCTGTTCATCTGCGACCTGACGGCGCGCACGCTCCACCAGGGCATGGCTCTGCTGGGCATCCGGACGCCCGAGCGCCTCTGATCGCGAGGGCGCGGGAGGGCCGGCTGAGGAAGTCGGCCTGAGGAGTCGAAGGAAGGCCCCGGCACGGTCACCCGTGCCGGGGCCTTCCTCTGTGTGGGGTACGCCGGTGGCTGTGTGCGGTACGCCGGTGGCTCAGCCCGTGGCCCACTGGCCCGGGTCGTGCCGGTAGTCGTAGGTCGTCCGGCCCTCGACGGCGGTGGTACGGAAGGGCTTCCCGCCGTCGTCGACGCGGATGGTGCCGTGCTGTTCGCCGCTGCTCCAGTCGAGTTCCAGGTACCAGGCGGCGACGTGGCTCTCGGTGTGCACGTCGAGGTTCAGGACCTGGGGGTCGGTGGTGGACACCTTGTACGGGAAGTCCTTGGCGGGCACCCGGCGTTCGCCGTCGAGGCCCGCGACGGGCTTCGCGTACGGCGCCGATTCGTCGAGGTCGATGTCGAAGGTCTGGGGCGTGACGCCGCCGCCACAGCCGTCGCCCATGAAGTAGGCGTTCCCGGCGAGCGGTTCGGCGCGCTCGACCACGCGCACGTGCAGCGCGTTGATGACGACCGCCGCGTCGGTGCGGCCGGTCGCCGTGAGTTCCAGGTTCATGTGGCCGCCGTCGACGCCGCCGAGCGCGGTCGCCCAGCGCCGGGCGTCCTGCGGCGGGGGCGGCGGCGGGACCTGCTCGGGGGGCCGGCCGATCAGGTAGTGCTGCTGACAGGGTCCGGCCCAGTTGTAGGAGCTGATGCCGACGCTCAGGGGCGCGTCGGCGGCGCTCACCCGGGTCGGGGCCACGGGGGCACGCGAGGCCGTGGCGGAGGCGGAGGAGAGGCGCGAGGCGGTGGCGGAGGGGGAGGCCGAGGCTGTGGTGGGCGCCGAGGTGGCCGCCGACGGTCCCCCGCTCGACACGACGCTCCCTCCCGGCACGTCGGAGGGCCCGGCCGCGTTCCGCCCGGCGCCGTCGTCACCGGTCACCGACCGGCCGATCCCGTAGGCGACGGGCACGGCGAGCGCCACGACGGCGGCCGCGGCGAGGACCACGCGAAGCCGCTTGCGGGACCGGGCCCGTACGGCCTCGCCGGATTCTCCGTGTTCGCGGGGCCCGACCACGACCGCCTCGGCCTCGGCCTCGGCAGCCATCTCGACCTCGCCCACCTCCGGGGCCACGGTCTCCCCCGCCTCGGACGCGCCCGAAGCGGCTCCCGCAGCGGCTCCCGCAGCGGCATCCGGAGCGTCCGCAGCCGGCAGGGAAGCCCGCCGCCGCCTCGCCTCGTCGGCCAGGATCCAGAGGCGGTGGAGCTCGATCAGCTCGGGGCGCGTGGCCCCGCACAGCCGCCCGAGCCGCTCCACCGGCGCGAACTCCGCGGGGACGGCGTCCCCGTTGCAGTACCGGTGCAGTGTCGACGTACTCGTGTGGAGCTTCTTGGCCAACACCCCGTAACTGAGCCCGGATCGCTCCTTCAGCCCGCGTACGAACTCCGCGAATCCCTCGGTCTCCGTTGCCACCCGCCCCATCCCCCTCGTATCGCCGTCCCAGGAACGCGTTCCAGGGAGAGCGTGTAATCCCAGGTCACAGCAGGTGCAGGCGTTCCGGCTTCCCCTATTGTCCCGTGCCCGTTGCGGGCGCGCCGACGGGGTCAGCAAGGTGGGAGCCATGCCGACCGACCGCATCACGGACACCGTGGCCCTGGCGGTGCTGATCGCCTGTACGGCGATCGTCATCGCCCTCCTCAGCCGTCAATGATCACCGCCGCCGAACCACCGTCGTCGATCCACCACCGATGGCGAACCATCGAGGGACAACCGTCGATGGACAACCCTGGATGAACCCCGTGCGAGCGGCCCGCCCCGAAGACAGCCACGGGGGCGGGCCGCCCGTCACGAGTCGCCCCTCAGCCCCTCACCGGATCGGGCGGGACGTCCGTCCGGACACCTCGTCGATCTCCATGTGGGCCTTCTGGAGCAGTTGCGAGGCGAGATCCATGAGCGCGCGGGCGCCCGCGATCTCCTCGCCGACCCTCAGCTGCTCCGGGTCGGACGGGTGCCGCATGGCGTTGCCGTGGGCGCGGAACTCCGTGCCGTCGCCCAGCCGCACCATGGCGGCCGCCCTCGTCCGGTCGCCTTCTTCCTTGAACTCCATCTCGACGTGCCATCCCACGAGCGTGTGCATCATGAGGACCACCTCCTGAGTACTTCCAGGGTGCGCCGCCCGGCCCTCCCTTACCAACCGGTGCGTAGCTGACGAAAAAGTCGGTACTTGTGGGGCCGATCGCCCGGGAGAAGGATCGAATGCGAGCCGAGGAACGGCTCGCCCCTCCGTTTCCCAGCCCTGGAGCACACCCATGCCCGCACGGCCGTCCTCCCCCGCTCCCGCTCCGGCTCCCACCCCCGTCTCCGTCCTCGGCCTGGGAATGATGGGCTCGGCCCTCGCCTCGGCCTTCCTGCGGGCCGGCCATCCGGTGACCGTCTGGAACCGCTCGCCCGCGAAGACGGGCCCGCTGGTCGCCCAGGGCGCGCTGCCTGCGGCGACGCCCGCGGACGCGGTGGCGGCGAGTCCGCTCGTGGTCCTGTGCCTGCTGACGAACGACAACGTGGACGAGGTCCTCGACGGCCTCGACGGCGGCGCGGTCGCCGGAAAGACCCTGGTCAACCTCACCAACGGGACCCCGGAGCAGGCCCGCGCGCTGTCCGCCCGGGCCACGGCGCTCGGCGCGCGGTACGTCGACGGCGGCATCATGGCGGTCCCGCAGATGATCGCGAGCCCGGCGGCGTACGTCCTCTACAGCGGTGACGAGGAGGCGTACGAGACCCATCGGTCGACCCTGGCCGTGCTGGGCGGCACCCGGTGGACGGGTACGGACCCGGGCCTCGCCGCCCTGTACGACCTCGGTCTGCTCACGGGCATGTACGGCATGTTCACGGGTGTCGTGCAGGCGCTCGCCCTGGTCCGTACGGAGAACATCGGCGCCGAGGAGTACGCCGAGCTGCTCGTCCCGTGGATGACGGCGATGCTCGGCGGGGTTCCCGAGATCGCCAGGGCCGTCGACTCCGGAAGCCACCTCACGGACGTGTCCAGCCTGGCCGTGAGCCAGGCGGCGTTCCCGAACTTCCTCTCGACGTTCAGGGCCCAGGGGGTCAGCACCGAGCTGTTCGAGCCCTTCCAGGCCCTCCTGGACCGCGCGGTCGAGGAGGGCTACGCCGGGGACGGCGCGTCGCGCATGGTGGAGCTGCTGATCAAGCGGTGAAAGGGCGGCCGAGCTTCTGGGCGACCTCGGTGGCCCAGTAGGTGAGGATCATCTGCGCTCCGGCCCGGCGGATGCCGGTGAGGGTCTCCAGGATGGCCTTGTCGCGGTCGATCCAGCCCTTCTCGGCGGCGGCCTCGACCATCGCGTACTCGCCGCTGATCTGGTAGGCGGCGACCGGTACGTCCACGGCCTCGGCGACCTTGGCGAGCACGTCGAGGTAGGGGCCGGCGGGCTTCACCATCACCATGTCGGCCCCTTCCTCCAGGTCGAGCGCGAGTTCGCGCAGCGACTCCCGGAGGTTGGCCGGGTCCTGCTGGTAGGTCTTGCGGTCGCCCTGGAGGGAGGACCCGACGGCCTCGCGGAAGGGGCCGTAGAAGGCGGAGGAGTACTTCGCGGTGTACGCGAGGATCGACACGTCCTCCTTGCCGATGGTGTCCAGCGCGTCGCGGATGACTCCGACCTGGCCGTCCATCATCCCGGACGGTCCGACGACGTGGACGCCGGCGTCGGCCTGGACCTGGGCCATCTCGGCGTAACGTTCCAGCGTGGCGTCGTTGTCGACGCGGCCGTGCTCGTCCAGGACACCGCAGTGCCCGTGGTCGGTGTACTCGTCCAGGCAGAGGTCGGACATGATCACCAGGTCGTCGCCGACCTCGGCCTTCACGTCCCTGATGGCGACCTGCAGAATCCCGTCCGGGTCGGTGCCCGCCGTCCCGGCGCCGTCCTTCTTCTCGTCCTCGGGCACGCCGAAGAGCATGATCCCGGAGACCCCGGCCGCCAGCGCCTCCACGGCCGCCTTGCGCAGGGTGTCCCGCGTGTGCTGGACGACGCCGGGCATCGCGGTGATCGGCCGCGGCTCGGTGATCCCCTCGCGCACGAAGGCGGGCAGGATCAGGTCGGCCGGGCTCAGTCGCGTCTCGGCCACCATCCGGCGCATGGCGGGAGTCGTCCGCAGCCGCCGCGGCCGCGCCCCGGGAAAGGTTCCGTACGAGTTCATACGCCCGAGGCTACGCCCGCGCATGGACCGCTTTTGCCGACCCCTTGTGGGCATCCGCCCGCATACGCAGGGGGTGCGGGACCCCGAAAGGTCCCGCACCCCCTGCGTGTACGAGCTGTTACGTCGTCCGACGCCTCCGCGCGCCCGGCCGCCGCTCCGACGGGCGGGTCACCGGGTCGCCGGCCTCCAGGGCCGCGGCGCGCCGCCGCAGACCGAAGTCGGCGAGGGCCTCGGCGAGCTTGTGCACCGACGGCTCGGGCGACAGGACGTCGACCCGCAGCCCGTGCTCCTCCGCGGTCTTCGCGGTGGCGGGCCCGATGCAGGCGATGACGGTCACGTTGTGCGGCTTGCCGGCGATGCCGACGAGGTTGCGCACGGTCGAGGACGAGGTGAAGAGCACGGCGTCGAAGCCACCGCCCTTGATCGCCTCACGGGTGTCCGCCGGCGGCGGCGAGGCGCGCACGGTCCGGTAGGCGGTGACGTCGTCGACCTCCCAGCCGAGCTCGATGAGCCCGGCGACCAGGGTCTCGGTGGCGATGTCGGCCCGCGGCAGGAACACCCGGTCGATCGGGTCGAAGACGGGGTCGTACGGCGGCCAGTCCTCCAGGAGCCCGGCGGCGGACTGCTCACCGCTGGGCACCAGGTCCGGCTTCACACCGAAGTCGACGAGCGCCGCGGCCGTCTGCTCGCCCACCGCCGCGACCTTGATCCCGGCGAAGGCCCGGGCGTCGAGCCCGTACTCCTCGAACTTCTCCCGTACGGCCTTGACGGCGTTGACGGAGGTGAACGCGATCCACTCGTAGCGACCGGTCACGAGCCCCTTGACGGCCCGCTCCATCTGCTGCGGGGTCCGCGGCGGCTCGACGGCGATGGTCGGCACCTCGTGCGGCACCGCGCCGTAGCTGCGCAGCTGGTCGGAGAGCGACGCGGCCTGCTCCTTCGTGCGCGGCACGAGCACCCGCCAGCCGAAGAGCGGCTTGGACTCGAACCAGGCCAGCTGGTCCCGCTGCGCCGGGGCGCTGCGCTCGCCGACCACGGCTATCACCGGCCGGTGGCCCTCGGGCGAGGGGAGCACCTTGCCCTGCTTGAAGACCTGGGCGATGGTGCCGAGCGTCGCGGTCCAGGTCCGCTGCCGGGTGGTGGTGCCGCCGATGGTCACGGTGAGCGGGGTGTCCGGCTTACGGCCAGCCGCCACCAGTTCACCGGCCGCAGCGGCCACCGCGTCGAGCGTCGTGGAGACGACGACGGTGCCGTCCGAGGCGCCGACCTCGGTCCAGCAGCGGTCGTCGGCGGTACGGGCGTCCACGAAGCGCACGTCGGTGCCCTGCGCGTCGCGCAGCGGGACACCGGCGTAAGCGGGGACGCCGACGGCCGTGGCGACGCCGGGGACGACCTCGAAGGGGATGCCCTCGGAGGCGCAGGCGAGCATCTCCTGACCTGCGTTTCCGTCGAGGCCGGGGTCGCCGGTCACCGCACGGACGACCCGCTTGCCGCCGCGTGCGGCCTCCATGACAAGATTGGTCGCATCCCTCAACACGGGGACTCCGGCGGCTGTTGACGCCTCGTCAACAACTGTCAGCTCAGGCGTGCTCACCCCCGCGCGTGCATGGCACCGGACGACTTCGAGCACCTCGGGCTCGGCGATCAGTACGTCCGCGCCGGCGAGGGCTTCGACGGCCCGGAGTGTCAGCAGTCCGGGGTCGCCGGGTCCGGCGCCGAGGAAGGTGACGCTCCCGTGTCCGAAGACGGCCGCGGGCGCGGGGCTGGTGGTCGGGCTGGTGGGGCTCAAAGTGCTCGCTCCCCCATAAGACCGGCCGCACCCTTGGCGAGCATCTCGTCCGCGAGTTCGCGTCCGAGCGCCATCGCCTCGTCGTGCGACGCGGGTACGGGACCGGTGGTGGACAGCTGCACCAGCGTCGAGCCGTCGGTGGTGCCGACGACGCCGCGCAGGCGCATTTCGGTGACAATCTGCCCGCGGCCGGAATCCTCGGCCAGCAGGTCGGCCAGCGCACCCACGGGTGCGGAGCAGCCGGCCTCCAGGGCGGCGAGCAGGGAACGCTCGGCGGTCACGGCGGCCCGGGTGAGCGGGTCGTCGAGCACGGCGAGCGCGGCGACGAGGTCGGCGTCGGACGCCGGGCACTCGATCGCGAGGGCCCCCTGGCCGGGGGCGGGCAGGACGGAGTCGACCGACAGGTGGTCGAGCGACAGGGAGCCGGTGAGCTCCGCCGTCCCGCCGATGCGGTTGAGGCCGGCCGCGGCGAGAACCACCGCGTCCAGTTCCCCACCGCGTACGTATCCGACGCGGGTGTCGATGTTCCCGCGGATCGGCACGGTCTCGATGGTCAGCCCGTGGCTGCGCGCGTACGCGTTGAGCTGGGCGGTCCGGCGCGGCGAACCGGTGCCGATCCGGGCGCCCTCGGGCAGCGTGTCGAGCGTGCGGCCGGCGCAGGCGACGAGCACGTCGCGCGGGTCCTCACGCTCGGGGATGGCGGCCAGCACCAGGTCGGGGTGCTGGGCCGTCGGAAGGTCCTTCAGGGAGTGGACGGCGAAGTCCACCTCGCCGGCCAGGAGCGCGTCGCGCAGGGCGGCGACGAACACGCCGGTGCCGCCGATCTGCGCGAGGTGCTCACGGGAGACGTCCCCGTACGTCGTGATCTCCACGAGCTCGACGGACCGGCCGGTCGCGCGCCGGACGGCGTCGGCCACCTGCCCGGACTGGGCCATGGCGAGCTTGCTGCGCCTGGTCCCGAGCCTCAGTGCCCTCTCGGTCATACTCGCCCTCGGTTCTTGACGTCGGCGTCATTCAGGTCGGCCCGGGAGACGGAGGCGACCGTCTCCGGGTCGAGGTCGAAGAGTGTCCGCAGCGCGTCGGCGTACCCGGCGCCGCCGGGCTCGCTCGCCAGCTGCTTGACCCGCACGGTCGGCGCGTGCAGGAGCTTGTCGACCACGCGGCGCACGGTCTGGGTGATCTCGGCGCGCTGCTTGTCGTCGAGGTCGGGCAGGCGCCCTTCGAGGCGGGCGACCTCACCGGCGACGACGTCGGCGGCCATGGTCCGCAGCGCGACGACGGTCGGGGTGATGTGCGCGGCGCGCTGGGCGGCGCCGAAGGCGGCCACCTCGTCGGAGACGATGGAGCGGACCTGGTCGACGTCGGCGGCCATCGGCGCGTCGGCGGAGGCCTCGGCGAGCGATTCGATGTCGACGAGCCGGACGCCCGGCATGCGGTGGGCGGCGGCGTCGATGTCGCGGGGCATGGCGAGGTCGAGCAGGGCGAGCGGGGCCGTACGGCCCGCCATGGCGGTCTCGACGGCGTCGCCGGTCAGGACCAGCCCGGTGGCTCCGGTGCAGGAGACGACGATGTCGGCACGTGTCAGTTCGTCGCCGACGGCAACCATCTCGACCGCCCGGGCGGCGACGCCCGTGGATCCGGGCTCGGTGAGGATCTGGACGAGCCGTTCGGCGCGGGCGGCCGTGCGGTTGGCGATCACGATCTCGGAGACGCCGACGCGCGCGAGGGTGGCGGCGGCGAGGGAGGACATCGAACCGGCGCCGATGACCAGCGCCCGCTTGCCCTTGGCCCAGCTGTCGACGTCCGGTCCGCCGGCCAGCTGCTCCAGGCCGAAGGTGACGAGCGACTGCCCGGCCCGGTCGATCCCGGTCTCGCTGTGGGCGCGCTTGCCGACCCGCAGCGCCTGCTGGAACAGGTCGTTGAGGAGCCGGCCCGCGGTGTGCAGGTCCTGGCCGAGGGCGAGGGCGTCCTTGATCTGGCCGAGGATCTGGCCCTCGCCGACGACCATGGAGTCGAGCCCGCAGGCCACCGAGAAGAGGTGGTGGACGGCCCGGTCCTCGTAGTGCACGTACAGGTAGGGGGTGAGCTCTTCCAGTCCGACGCCGCTGTGCTGGGAGAGGAGCGTGGACAGCTCGGCGACGCCCGCGTGGAACTTGTCCACGTCGGCGTAGAGCTCGATGCGGTTGCAGGTGGCGAGGACGGCGCCCTCGGCGGCCGGTTCGGCGGCGAGGGTGTCCTGCAGCAGCTTGGCCTGGGTGTCCGCGGCGAGCGAGGCCCGCTCCAGGACGGAGACGGGTGCGCTGCGGTGGCTGAGGCCGACGACGAGGAGGCTCATGCGGGCATCACCGCGGGGACGTCCCCGTCGGGTCCCTTGCGACCGGTGTTCCGGGGCTGGCTCTCGGCCGCCGTGGGCAGCGGCACGGGCGGCGCCGGTGCGGCGGTGGCCTCGGCCTCCGCCTCCTCGCCGGCCTTGCGCTGCTCGTGGAAGGCGAGGATCTGCAGCTCGATGGAGAGGTCGACCTTGCGCACGTCCACGCCGTCGGGCACGGAGAGCACGGTCGGGGCGAAGTTCAGGATGGAGGTGACTCCGGCGGCCACCAGCCGGTCGCAGACCTGCTGGGCGACGCCCGCGGGGGTCGCGATGACACCGATGGAGACGCCGTCCTCCTCGATGATCTTCTCGAGGTCGTCGCTGTGCTGGACGGGGATCCCGGCGACGGGCTTGCCGGTCATCGCGGGGTCGGCGTCGATCAGCGCGGCGACGCGGAAGCCGCGGGAGGCGAAGCCGCCGTAGCCGGCGAGCGCGGCACCGAGGTTACCGATACCGACGATGACGACGGGCCAGTCCTGCGTCAGGCCGAGCTCACGCGAGATCTGGTACACGAGGTACTCGACGTCGTAGCCGACGCCGCGCGTCCCGTACGAGCCGAGGTAGCTGAAGTCCTTGCGCAGCTTCGCGGAGTTGACGCCCGCGGCGGCGGCGAGCTCCTCGGAGGAGACCGTGGGTACGGAGCGCTCCGACAGTGCGGTGAGCGCACGCAGATACAGCGGAAGCCGGGCGACGGTGGCCTCGGGAATTCCTCGGCTACGGGTCGCCGGTCGGTGAGTTCGGCCAGTTGCCACGGTGCTCCTGCGGGATGAGCGGGGCTGCAGGCGGCCGTGTGTCCCAAGACCGCCCCGTCGAATGCAGGCTATGTCTTTGTGAACGCGTGCACAAAGATGGTGTCCGTTTTGTCCGGCCAAAGTGACCGGGGTCACGCGACAGGATCGCGCCAGGACGGAACCGCGGAGCGCGTCAGCCCGTTGAGTACCCGAAGGGCGCAAAACCGCACACTCTCCTCACGACCACGCCCCCAAAGCCCAACAAAACGTCCACGATGGTAGCCGTCTTCGCGTCAGCCACCCAGTTCACGGCGGAGCCGCCCGGCGTCCACACGCCAGAAGGTGTGCTGCTCGCCGTCGACCAGGACCACCGGAATCTGCTCCCAGTACGCCCGGTACAGCTCCTCGTCCTGGGTGATGTCCTTCTCCTCCCAGCGCGCCCCCGTCTCGGCGCAGACGGCCTCGATCACGGCCCGGGCGTCGTCGCAGAGATGGCAGCCCGGCTTCCCGATCAGCGTCACCGTCCGCACGGCGGCGTCGGCGGCGGGGGTGTTCTTCTTCGCTCGTCCAAACATGCCGCCCATTCTGCGCCGCGCCCGGCGCGACCCCCGGCCTCCACGGCCGGGACCCCTGTCTCCAGCTTGCCCCCATTGTCCGTTTAACAGGAGAGTCGCGGAGTGTTCACGCCTCGGCATCCCGGGAGGTCGGGAAGTACCGAACAGACTGGCTATGCTCACGACATGGCCGCAATGGGATGGCTCACCCCCCGTAGGCGCTCCGCCACCGCGCGCAGCGTTCTGGCAGGCGAGGCCGCCGCCGAGGCGGCGCGCAAGACCTCGCAACAGCTCGAAGCGGAACGGGAGACGGCGCGCGCGGCCGAGAAGCCGCCGAAGCCCGCCGAGCCCGAGTTCCCCGTGGCGGGGGACGCCGAGGCAGCCGCCTTCTTCGACCTCGACAACACCGTGATGCAGGGCGCCGCGATCTTCCACTTCGGCCGCGGCCTGTACAAGCGGAAGTTCTTCCAGCGCCGCGAACTGGCCCGGTTCGCCTGGCAGCAGGCGTGGTTCCGGCTGGCCGGCGTCGAGGACCCCGAGCACATGCAGGACGCCCGCGACAGCGCGCTGTCCATCGTCAAGGGCCACCGCGTCTCCGAGCTGATGTCCATCGGCGAGGAGATCTACGACGAGTACATGGCCGACCGCATCTGGCCCGGCACCCGCGCGCTCGCCCAGGCCCACCTCGACGCCGGCCAGAAGGTCTGGCTCGTCACCGCCGCGCCCGTCGAGACGGCCACGATCATCGCCCGGCGCCTCGGCCTGACCGGCGCGCTCGGCACGGTCGCCGAGTCCGTCGACGGCGTCTACACCGGCAAGCTCGTCGGCGAACCGCTGCACGGACCCGCCAAGGCGGAGGCCGTGCGCGCGCTGGCCGCCGCCGAGGGCCTGGACCTCAACCGCTGCGCGGCGTACAGCGACTCGCACAACGACATCCCGATGCTCTCCCTGGTCGGGCACCCGTACGCCATCAACCCGGACACCAAGCTGCGCAAGCACGCCAAGGCCCGCGACTGGCGGCTGCGGGACTACCGGACCGGCCGCAAGGCCGCCAAGGTCGGCATCCCCGCCGCGGCGGGAGTCGGCGCGCTCGCGGGCGGCACGGCCGCCGCGGTCGCCCTGCACCGCCGGCGCCGCTGAGGCAGGGTCCACCCCACGGGAAGGCAGCGGCCCGCACGGCGTGACGGGCTGCTGCCGATACGTTTCGGCTGCGATCATCTCCGACAACCCGGGACCAACACCCCTCACCCGTGCGTGGTCGAACACGACCGCACAGGTCGACTCCCGCGCATTCGCGGCTCCTTACCCCGCAGCGGCGCGGATCACTCCCCGCCTTAGCACTTGAGCACAACAGAGCGTGCGCGCAGTCACACTCGGAAGCAATACGATCAACAATCGGTCACGAAGCGCGATCGATCCCGCCCACAAGCAGTAACCAATGCGACGGAATCGATGATTTGAGCAACTGGGTGTAGCGCTGCCTGTACGAAGCGTTATTCTCCTCAGACGCACAACGGAACCCACACGTCGCCACGACGAGTGAACGGTCCCGCACTGCACGTGATGGAAGCTCTGCCTCTGGGAGTCCCGTGTACCCACACGTCGGGGTTGACGCCTCGGGCCTGGCTACGCTGCGCGCAACGGTCCTCGACCAGTTGCGCGGCTTCGTCCCCACCGCGTACGCCGTCCCTGTCCCCGCCTTTGCCTTCGCCGCACCGGCACCCGCCGGTCCCTGCTATGCCCTCGCCGAGAGCGGAGCCGCTGTCGGCAGAAGGGGCAGCCGCGGCGGCACCGGAACCTCGACCGCCGCCCGCCGCCCCACCGCCGACAGCGACAGCGCGCGCATGATGGACCTCGTCGAGCGCGCCCAGGCCGGTGAGGCCGAGGCCTTCGGCCGGCTGTACGACCAGTACAGCGACACCGTCTACCGCTACATCTACTACCGCGTCGGCGGCAAGGCGACGGCGGAGGACCTCACCAGCGAGACGTTCCTGCGCGCCCTGCGCCGGATCTCCACCTTCACCTGGCAGGGCCGCGACTTCGGCGCCTGGCTGGTGACCATCGCCCGCAACCTGGTCGCCGACCACTTCAAGTCGAGCCGCTTCCGCCTCGAAGTGACCACCGGCGAGATGCTCGACGCCAACGAGGTCGAGCGCAGCCCCGAGGACTCGGTCCTGGAGTCCCTCTCCAACGCCGCGCTCCTCGACGCCGTCCGCCGGCTCAACCCCCAGCAGCAGGAGTGCGTGACCCTGCGCTTCCTGCAGGGCCTCTCGGTCGCCGAGACCGCCCGGGTCATGGGCAAGAACGAGGGTGCGATCAAGACCCTCCAGTACCGGGCCGTGCGCACCCTGGCACGCCTGCTCCCGGACGACGCCCGCTGAGACCCGTTCCGCGCCCCCGCACGCGCCCCCCCACCGACCGCGTCGCGCCCCCACCCCACCCTCCCACGCCCCTTTTCTCCACCCTCCCCCCACGTCCCCCCTACCCCCGCCCAACTCACAGTCGGTGACGCCTCGATGACGCACTGGTCCGATCATCTTTCGCGCGTAACCCAAGTGCCGCGCCGCTCGTTGTGCGGGATGCAGGCTCCCTGTGGTCACGCCATGCCCACAGCCACTCACTCTTTCGTGTGGATGTGTTCAAGGTGTGCAACCTTCCGGACACCCCGGGGAGTCGACCGTCATGACGAGAGGAGGTGCCGCCAGTGATCGCGAACGTATCGGCGCACCGGCGGGCGAACGCCTTCGCCCAGGCCCTGGACGATCGGACGCCCGAGGACGCGACGGCCGAGCAGCCCGAGGTCTCGGCCGAACCGGCCGAACAAGGGCGGCTGTTGGCCCTGGCGAACGGACTCGGCGAGCTGCCGAAGCCGGAACTGGACCCCGAGGTCAAGGTGGTGCAACGGGCGCAGCTCGTCGCCGCCATGGAAGCGATGCTCGCGGAGGGGAGCGCAGCCGCGGGCCCTACGGTGCCGGAGCAGCGGACGTCGAGCGGGCGGGGTGCCCACAGGGCCTCCCCGCTCCGGAAATTGCGCCCCCGCTCCCGCTGGTCGAAGGGGATCGCCGCGGGCGGGCTCACGGTCGGTGTGGCCGCGGGCGCTTTCAGCGGTGTGGCCGCTGCGAGTTCCGACGCCCTCCCCGGTGACTCGCTCTACGGGCTGAAGCGTGGCATGGAAGACATCAAGCTCGGGATGGCGGACGACGACGCCGACCGGGGCGGGATCTACCTGGACCAGGCATCGACCCGGCTCAGCGAGGCCCGCAGGCTCATGGAGCGCGGCCGCGCCGGCGACCTCGACCACGAGTCGCTCAGCGAGATCCGGCGCGTTCTCGGCGGCATGAAGCACGACGCCTCCGAGGGCCACCGGCTGCTGCGCCAGGCGTACCAACGGGACGGCGAGATCGGCCCGATGGCCCGGCTCAACTCCTTCGCCCAGGCCCATCGCTCCACCTGGATCGGCCTGCGCGACCGCCTGCCGGTCCAGCTCACCGACGTCGGCAACGAGGTCAACGACGTCTTCGTCGCCATAGACGAAGAGGTCGAGCCGCTCCAGGGCATGCTCCCGCGCACCCCGGAGAAGGGCGCCGTCGACAGCGGAGGCGCCGCCACCCCGCAGGACACCCCGCGGACGCACACCCAGCGCCCGCCGTCCTCCCCCGCCGCCCCCACCGCAGGCGGCGAAGGGTCCACGCGGCCCCAGCCCTCGGGCAGCGGCCCGGGCACGAGCTCGCCGGAGAACGACGGCCTGCTCGGCGGAAACACCGGTGGGCTCCTCGACCAGGCACCGACGGGCGGCACACAGCCGACCCCCTCGGGCAGCCAGTCGACGCCCCCGATGCCGGACGTCACCCTGCCGCCGCTGCTGCCGGGCCTGCTCCCCGGCCTCGGCATCGACAGCGAGGACGCCCGCTAGAACACGGCGGGTGCCCCCTTCACCGGAAGGGGGCACCCGCCGTGTCGCGTCTCAGAAGAAGACGGACCTCCGCTGCACCAGCAGCTTGTACAGCGTGTGCTGGATCTGCTCCCGGACCTGATCGGTCAGGTTGAACATCAGCATCGGATCCTCCGCCGCCTCCGGCGGATAGCCGTCCGTCATGATCGGCTCGCCGAACTGGATCGTCCACTTCGTCGGCAGCGGCAGCGCACCCAGCGGCCCCAGCCAGGGGAACGTCGGCGTGATCGGGAAGTACGGGAAGCCGAGCACACGCGCCAGCGTCTTGGCGTTGCCGAGCATCGGGTAGATCTCCTCCGCGCCCACGATCGAGCACGGCACGATCGGCACCCCGGCCCGCAGCGCCGTCGACACGAACCCGCCCCGGCCGAAGCGCTGGAGCTTGTACCGCTCGCTGAACGGCTTCCCGATCCCCTTGAAGCCCTCCGGCATGACGCCGACGATCTCCCCGGCCC
Source organism: Streptomyces sp. NPDC047981 (assembly GCF_040653315.1). Lineage (NCBI taxonomy): Bacteria > Bacillati > Actinomycetota > Actinomycetes > Kitasatosporales > Streptomycetaceae > Streptomyces > Streptomyces sp. NPDC047981. The sequence goes on from NZ_JBEZNQ010000020.1 coordinate 108,069, forward strand.
GCAGCAGCCGCTCCGCGTCCTCCGCGCACGCCAGCGTGTGCCCGGCCTTGCGGGCCAGCTCGTTGACGACCGGCAGCATGAAGACCAGGTCCGCCGCGAGCAGCCGCAGATGACGGCCCGCCGGATGGTTGTCGTGCACGGCGACCTGCATCATCAGGCCGTCCAGCGGCAACGTCCCCGAGTGGTTCGCCACCACCAGGGCGCCGCCCTCGGCGGGGATGTTCTCCACGCCCTTCACATCCACCCGGAAGTACTTCTCCGCGAGCGGCCGCACGAGCGACATCAGGACCTGGTCGGTGAGCTCCTTGTCGTAGCCGAACTCGTCGACCTCGTACTCACCCGTCACCCGCCGCCGCAGAAACGCGAGCCCGCCCGCGAGCCGCCGCTCCCACGCGTCCCGGCGCCCCACGGAATCCGAGGAGTCCCCAACAGCGCCGGCCGTGGCACCGCTGCCACCCTCGTCGGCGGCCTGAAGGGGCTCCACCGGGCCCACGGCCCGAGCGGGGCTCTCCTCCGGCCCGTGCTGCCCCGGCAGAGCCCGCACGGCGGCGTCCCCGGTGGCTGCCCTGCCCAGCCGTCCCCGGCGCGTCCGGGACCGGTCGTCGTCGAACGGAATGACCTTGGCGTCCGCCATCGTTACCTGGGCTCCTTCTGATCCAGCCGGGCAGCGACCCGGTCCACGGCCCCCGCGAGCTTCTCCGGCGGCAGCAACCCCGGCCCCCTGCTGCGGACGAAGTCCGCGAACGTCTCGGCCGTCGTGTACCGGGGGTCGAATCCGAGCGTCTCGCGCATCTGGACCGTGGAGACCACCCGGCCATGGGTGAGGAGCCGGATCTGCTCAGGCGAGAAGTCGGTCACCCCGACCGTACGCAGCGCCGAACCCACCCAGGTGACCGCCGGCAGCAGCACCGGCACCGTCGGCCGCCCCAGCCGCCGCGCGCACTGCGACAGCAGCAGCACCCCGTCCCCGGCCACATTGAAGGTGCCGCTGTTCAGCGTCGCCCGGCGCGGCTCACCCGCCGCCAGGTGCAGCACGTCGACCACGTCGTCCTCGTGGACGAACTGCAGCCTCGGGTCGTAGCCGAAGACGGTCGGCATGACCGGCAGCGACAGGTACTCCCCGAGCGGGGAGTCCACCCGCGGCCCCAGGATGTTCGCGAACCGCAGCACGCACACGGCCACGTCCGGCCGGCGCCGCGCGAAGCCCCGGACGTACCCCTCGACCTCGACGGCGTCCTTGGCGAAGCCACCGCTCGGCAGCGACTTCGCCGGGGTGGTCTCGGTGAACACGGCCGGGTCCCGGGGCGCGGAGCCGTAGACGCTCGTACTGGACTTGATCACCAGCCGCCCGATCCGCGGCGACTTCTGGCACGCGCCGAGCAGCTGCATGGTGCCGATGACGTTGGTCTCCTTGATGGACGTCCGGCCGCCGGCGCCCAGCGCCGTCCCCGTGACGTCCATGTGGACCACCGTGTCCACCTCGTGCTCCGCGAGCACCTTGGCGATGGCCGGCTGCCGGATGTCCGCCCGTACGAAGGTGGCCCCACCGAGATCGTGCGGCGGCGCGACCGCGTCGACCGCGATCACCCGCTCCACGTCGGGATCCCGCTGGAGGCGCCGTACGAAACGGCCTCCGAGATGCCGGGCCGCACCGGTGACGAGCACGACCTTGCCCAAGATCAGCGCCTTCCGTCGGTTCTCCGTCGGTACGGGCCTCCGGATGCTCCCTCGAGGCCCTGTGCGCCACCGTAGCGCCTCGGTGTTGCGCCGCGATGACCGCCGTGGGCAACGGTAAGGAACCCGACCCGAAAACCCCACGAAAAAAGCGTGGCCCCGCACCGATTCCGGTACGGGGCCACGCTCGACGCACAAACAGCCGTCGTTACAGCCGTCGCTTACTTCTTGTTGCGACGCTGAACGCGGGTGCGCTTGAGCAGCTTGCGGTGCTTCTTCTTGGCCATCCGCTTGCGCCGCTTCTTGATAACAGAGCCCACGACTACCCTCGCTCACTTCTTCTCACTCGGTGCGGGGCGTCTGGGCCCACACGACCTACGTCGGCCTAGCCTACCGGCCCGAGCGCCGAGCTTGTAATCCGAGGGGTTCACAAGCTCCGGCTAGGCCGTCTCCACCCCCACGAAAGACTCCCTGAGGTACTCGTGAACCGCCTGTTCCGGGACCCGGAAGGACCTGCCCACCCGAATCGCCGGCAGATGACCGCTGTGCACCAAGCGGTACACGGTCATCTTCGACACACGCATCACCGAGGCGACCTCCGCCACGGTAAGAAACTTGACCTCGTTGAGAGGCCTATCGCCAGCAGCCATGACCCACCTGTACCTTCCGCACACGACGCCCACCGGCTTCCCCTCCGGTGACCCTGCGTCGCTGTGCGCTCACGCTCCAGACTAGGGGCGTGTGGTACGAGTGGGGAAGAGGAGCAGCCATCGGCCGTTTACCGTGACAGACACGCTCGATTGAGTACATAGCGAGTGAGCGGCCGGTAGTGGTCGGGGCACACCCCGTCGTCAAGCGGAACGGCCACCGAGACCTGCCCCTCGGCCTCCCCGACGAACAGCGCGGGATCGTCCGTGTCAGCCAGCCCGATGGCCTCGATACCCAGCTGACCTGCACCGCAGACCCAACCGTGATCCCCGATGACCAGTTCCGGAAGCGGCCAGCCGTCCTCCACGACCCCCTCCAGAGCGGCCCTAACCGGCAGCGGCGAGTGGGTGTGCGCCCCCGTCTCACGCCCCGTTCCCGGCAGACCGGGTTCTCGCACCAACGCCACACCGCGCGCGTAGTCGAGGATGTACGTGCGTAGACCGAACCGGGTCGTTATGTCGACACATCGCCCCTGCGCGGGGGTGAGGACAAGACATCCCACCGCCGACAGAGCGTCTGCGAGCGCTGCGTAGAAGCCCAGCAATCGGTGCGGATGTCCGGTCCCGATCAGCACCGGAGCCCGCCGCCCGGCCGCCTCGCCGAGACGCTCCGCGAACGCCTCCAACGCGTTCAACGTCCGTTCCGGATCGATGACATCGGGCCCCGAGCGGTGCGCCGGATCCCCCGACACCCCGCACTTGTCGGCCATCAGCCGCAGCAAGTCTCCCTCGCCCCAACCCCATTCGGGGTTGAGACCCAGCATCACCCGTGGATCCCGCGCGGCGAAGAGCCGATAACTGCGCAGGCTCTCCTCCCGCGAGGTCGCCACCGTCCCGGCCAACCCCGCCGCCAACAGATGCGCCCGCAGCGCCCCGGTACTCAGCACCTCTCGATGCTGCCGCAGCCCGCCTGACGACGGGCCAAAACCCGTCCGAGACCCCACAGTCGGCGTAACCGCGCGACCCGCGGCCCGGACCCCCGTGCTACGCCAGCAGCCCCCGCAGCGGGAACGACGCCCGCCGCGTCGCGAGGACCGCCTGGTCGAGCCGGTCGGCGGGGTCGTACCCCTCCTCCCAGTCCCGCCAGCCCACCGGCCACCGGCCGTCCGTCATCCGCACCGGCCCCGGCTGCCGCGTCCGCGCGTACACCAGGTCCCGCCACGACGACGGGATCTCCGACTCGGGCTCGATCTCGGCGTGCCCGGCGATCCCCACCAGGTGCGTCCACGACCGCGGTACGACATCCACCACCGCGTACCCGCCGCCACCCAGCGCGACCCACTTACCGCCGTCCACGTGCGCGTGGGCCAGCTCGTGGCAGGCGACCTGCACCGCCCGCTGCGCGTCCAGCGACACCGCCAGATGCGCCAACGGGTCCTCGAAATGCGTGTCCGCCCCGTGCTGGGTCACCAGGACCTGCGGCCGGAAGTCCGCGAGCAGCTCCGGTACGACCGCGTGGAAGGCCCGCAGCCACCCCGCGTCCCCGGTCCCCGCCGGCAGCGCCACGTTCACCGCCGAACCCTCACCGGCCCCGGCCGCGCCCGTCTCCTCCGGCCACCCGGTCTGCGGGAACAGCGTCCGCGGGTGCTCGTGCAGCGAGATCGTCAGGACCCTCGGGTCCTCCCAGAACGCCGCCTGCACCCCGTCCCCGTGGTGCACGTCCACGTCCACGTACGCCACCCGCTCCGCACCCAGCTCCAACAGCCGGGCGATGGCCAGCGACGCGTCGTTGTAGATGCAGAACCCGGACGCGGACCCCGGCATCGCGTGGTGCAGCCCGCCCGCGAAGTTCACCGCGTGCGCGGCCTCACCGCGCCACACCGCCTCCGCCGCCCCCACCGACTGCCCCGCGATCAGCGCGGACGCCTCGTGCATTCCGGAGAACGCCGGATCATCGACCGTACCGAGCCCGTACGCCTGGTCCGCGGCCCTCGGGTTCGCCGAGGCGGCCCGCACGGCGGCCACGTAGTCCTCGCGGTGCACGAGCCGCAGCGTCGAATCACCGGCCGGCTTCGCCGCCACCACGTCCACGGCACGGTCGAGCTCGTACGCCCGCACCAGACCCATGGTCAGCGCGAGCCGAACCGGATCCATCGGGTGCTGGGACCCGAAGTCGTACTGGGTGACAGCTTCATCCCACATCAACAGTGCGCGGCCGCTCATGCCCGCCACCGTATCGGGCCGCCCGAGAACCGAACGACGTGGCGTACACCACCGTCACCAGGACCAGCACCATCGGCACGAGCATCGCCCCCCGATAGCTCCACGCGTCCCCGAGCGCCCCGACCAGCGGGGAGCCGATCAGGAACCCCACGTAGTTGAAGACGTTCAGCCGTGCGACCGCCGCGTCGCTCGCCCCCGGGAAGAGCCGCCCGGCCGCCGCGAACGTCTGCGGCACGATCACGCTCAGCCCGAGCCCCAGGACGGTGAACCCGACCATCCCCACCCAGGCCCCCGGCGCCACGGCGACCACCGCGAACCCCATCGCCGCCAGGACCGCCCCACCCCGCACCACGGCGACCGCACCCAGCCGGCGCACGCCGAAGTCGCCCACGGCCCGCCCGAGGAGCGTGGTGACCATGTACGCGTTGTACGGCACCGTCGCCAGCTCCTCCGAGCTCCCGAGCACGTCCTGCAGGTACTTGGCACTCCAGTTGGAGACGGTCGAGTCCCCTATGTACGCGAAGGTCATCACGAGACAGAGCGGCAGCAGCAGCTTGAAGGCGACCCCTCCGCCCTCCCCCTCGCCGAGATCGACGGCAGCAGGCGCCACATCCCCACCGAAGTACCACCGACCGCCCACGAACGCGGCCGGCAGCAGCGTCGCCACGACCGGCAGGTACGACACGAACAGCGGCAGGTCCCAGTGCGCCCCGGCCCAGGCGAGGGAAGCCCCCGCGATCCCGCCCAGGCTGTACGCGGCGTGGAACCCGAGCATGATGGACCGCCCGTACGCCCGCTGCAGGCTCACCCCCAGCATGTTCATGGACGCGTCCAGGGCGCCGACCGCGAGCCCGAACACCCCGAGGGCGAGGGCGGCCTGCCACAGCTGGTCCCCCGCCCCCACGGCGAGCAGCGCGAGCAGGACGAGCGGCTGGGCCCACCGCAGCACCACCCCCGGCCCCACCCGCGCCACGACCTTCTCTGTGGCCACACTGGACACACCGGCAAGGATCGGAACGGCGGCGAGGAAGAGGGGCAGCAGCCCGTCGGAGATCCCGTACCGGTCCTGGATGGCCGGTATTCGGGTCACCAGGAGCGCGAACGTCACTCCCTGTACGAAGAAACTGAACGCGAGGGATCCCCGCCCACGCCGCAACCGCGCATCCGTCATGGCCGCACAGAGTAGGCCCCGCCTCTACCCGTGGGTAGATGGATCACAGACCCAAAATCGCCGGAAGCTCGTCCATCCCGCCGAAGAACCCGGTGGCGCCGGCCAGCTTCTCCTCGGACGTCATCGCGGTGAACCCGTACACGTCCATCCCGGCGGCCACCGCCGCCTGGACCCCGAGCCGACTGTCCTCGACGACCACGCACCGCTCCGGCGCGACCCCCATCCGCGCGGCGGCATGAAGGAAGAGGTCGGGCGCCGGCTTGCCCCGCCCGACGTCCTGGGCGCTGAAGATGTTCTCGTCCCGGAACCAGGCGTCGAGCCCGGTCTTCCGGTGCCCGACCCGGATCCGCTCATGGGACCCGGAGGACGCGAGACAGTAGGGAACGCGGGCGTCGACGAGCTGCTTCAGCACGTCGGTCACCCCGACGACGGCCTCCAACTCCCGTTCGAAGGCGGCGAACGTACGGGCGTGCAGGGTCGCGTCGAAGTCCGCGGGCAGCCGCTGCCCGGTCCGCTCCCCGATCAGGTCGTGCACGCGATGGACGGCGGCGCCCATGTAGTCGCGCAGGGAGTCCTCGTAGGAGGTGGGGTGCCCGAGCTCGGTCAGATAGCCGGCCAGGATGGCGTTGGCGACGGGCTCACTGTCGACGAGCACACCGTCGTTGTCGAAGACGACCAGGTCATAGCGCATGCCACAACGATAATTGGCCGTGAACGCAGAAAAGCCCCGCACCAGATGGTGCGGGGCTTTCCCACAATGATTGTTCGGCGGCGTCCTACTCTCCCACAGGGTCCCCCCTGCAGTACCATCGGCGCTGAAAGGCTTAGCTTCCGGGTTCGGAATGTAACCGGGCGTTTCCCTAACGCTATGACCACCGAAACACTATGAAGTTGACCAACCGGGCATAATCACGGTCGTTACTTCAGAACTAACACAGTGGACGCGAGCAACTGAGGACAAGCCCTCGGCCTATTAGTACCGGTCAGCTCCACCCATTACTGGGCTTCCACATCCG